>JAYEKC010000104.1:0-4729 GCA_034716715.1 Gemmatimonadota bacterium
GGTACATGGCCACCACCATGCCGCCGACAACCACGCCGAGGAACACGATCATCACCGGCTCGAGCAGCGAGAGCAGGTTGCCGACGGCGGCGTCCACTTCCTCGTCGTAGAAGTCGGCGATCTTCGAGAGCATCTCGTCGAGGCCGCCGGTCTGCTCGCCAACGGCGATCATCGAGATCACCATCGGCGGGAACACGTTGCTCTTGGCCAGCGGCGCGCTGATGGTATCGCCGCCGGCGATGGACGACCGGCTCGCCATGATCGCGTCCTGGATGACGCGGTTGCCGGCGGTCTTGGCCGTGATCTCGAGGCCGTCGAGGATGCTGACGCCCGAGGAGATCAGCGTGCCGAGCGTGCGGGTGAACCGGCTCACGGCCGACTTGCGGAGCACGTCGCCGAGGATGGGGAACGCGAGCATCGCTTTGTCCACCTGCAGCTTGCCGTTCGGCGTGGCGTAGTAGCGCTTGAAGCCCTGGAACCCGAAGAAGCCGCCGATGCCGATGGCCCACCAGTAGCCCTTGAGGAACTGCGACAGCGCGATGACGATGCGCGTGGGCAACGGGAGCGCGAGGTTCACGCTCGCGAACATGCTCTGGAAGACGGGAATCACGAAGATGAGCAGCACGCTCACGGCGATGGCGGCCACGCTGAAAATGACGCCGGGGTAGATCATGGCGCCCTTCACCTTCCGCACCAGCGCGTCGTTCTTTTCCATGAACGTCGCGAGGCGCATCAGGATGGTGTCGAGGATGCCGCCGGCCTCGCCGGCCGCCACCATGTTCACGTACAGGTCGCTGAACGCCTTCGGGTGCTTGGCGAGGGCGTCGGCCACGGTGTGGCCCGACTCCACGTCGAACACCACCTGCCGCGTCACGGCGGCGAGTGCCTTGTTCTCGGTCTGCTTCGACAGGATGTCGAGGGCCTGCACCAGCGGCAGGCCCGAGTTGATCATCGTGGAGAACTGCCGCGTGAAGATCACGACGTCGCGCATCGGGATGGCGCCCGAGGACTTCTGCTTGGCCTTGGCCGCCTCCTCGACCTTGACGACGTTGAGCCGCATCTTGCGCAGCTGCTGGACGACGTCCTCGCGGTTCGCCGCCTCGATCGTGTCGGTCTTGAGGGCGCCCTTGGCGTCGCGGGCAGTGTACGTGAAGGTGGCCATTCGCCTACCTCAGCGGGAGTAGACAGTAGACAGAAGACAGTAAACAGAAGGGGCGGACGTCGCCCGGACAACAGACTGGGGACAGGTCGCCGGCGTCACGGCGAGCCTCACCGGCGGCCCGGCGACTCCCGGACGCCGGTGTCTTCCTGCGGGGTCTTGCCGATCATCCGCAGGAACTCGTTCGGGTCGCCAGACACGCGGAGGCACTCCTCCTCGTCCACCTCGCGCGCCATGTACAGCTGATACAGGGCGTCGTTCAGCGTCTGCATGCCGTGCTTCTTGCCCGACTGCATCGCCGAGTAGATCTGGTGGATCTTGTCGTCCCGGATCATGGCCCGGATGGCCGGCGTCACGACGAGGATTTCGGCGGCCATCGCGCGCCCCTTGCCGCCCTTCTTCTGCACCAGCGTCTGCGTGACGATGCCCTCGAGGACGAACGAGAGCTGCGCCCGCACCTGCGACTGCTGGTGGCTCGGGAACACGTCGATGATGCGGTTGATGGACTCGGCCGCCGAATTCGTGTGCAGCGTGGCGAACGCGAGGTGGCCCGTTTCCGCGATGGTGAGGCCGGCGTGGATGGTCTCCTGGTCGCGCATTTCGCCCACGAGCACCACGTCGGGGTCCTGCCGCAGCGCGTACTTCAGGGCGGAGCCGAACGACTTCGTGTCGGTGCCCACCTCGCGCTGGTTGATGATGCAGTTCTGGTGCTTGTGGATGAACTCGATCGGGTCCTCGACCGTGATGATGTGCCCCTTCCACTCTTTGTTGATCTTGTCGACCATCGCGGCGAGCGTCGTGGACTTGCCCGAGCCCGTCGGGCCGGTGACGAGCACGAGCCCGCGCGGCTTCTCGGCCATCTTCACGATCGCCGGCGCGAGCTTGAGCTGGTCGGCCGTCTTGATGGTGATGGGGATCTGCCGCATCACCATCGACACGCAGCCGCGCTGCTTGAAGCAGTTGCCGCGGAACCGGGCGAGGTTCTGGATGCCGAACGAGAAGTCGAGCTCGTCCTCCATCTCGAAGCGCTTCTTCTGCTGCTCCGTGAGCACGGAGTAGGCCACCTGGAGGGTGTCCTTCGGCGACAGCACGTACGGGTTCTTCGACGACGTGATGTCGCCGTCAATCCGCATCTTGGCGCACTCGCCCGCGGTGATGTGGAGGTCCGACGCGCCGCGCTCGATCATTTCCTCGAGGAGCGCACGGAGGTTGACACCTTGGGGCGGAGCGGCGGCAGGGGCGGTCAATGGTCGGGGAGTGGGAGTGGGAGTGCGGGTGGGGACGGCGGACGATCCTAGGCGGACGTTTCGCGGAGCACCTGCTCGAGCGGAACGACGCCCTTCAGCACCTTGAGCCAGCCGTCCATGCGCAGCGTGAGCATGCCCAGCTCGATGGCGGCGTCGCGGATCTCGGCGGCGCCGACGTTCTGGAGGATCAGCTTGCGGAGCGGCGGCGACATGAACATCACCTCGTACAGGCCCTGGCGGCCCTTCGTGCCGCTGCCGCCACACTGGTCGCAGCCCTGCCCCTTGAAGTAGGGCAGCTCGCCGATCGTCGTCTTGAGCGAGAGGTTCTGCAGGAAGGGCACCGCGTCCTTGTGGGCGCGGGCCTTGGCGTTCTGCAGCGCCTCCTCGGTGAACCGCAGCTCGCCGAGCGTGGTGCTCCGCTTCACCTTCGCCTGCTCGAGCTCGATGTCCTCGGGCTCGTACTTCACCTTGCAGTTGCCGCAGATGCGGCGCACGAGCCGCTGGGCGAGCACCAGGTTGAGCGCCGAGCTCACGTTGAACGGCTCGAGTCCCATGTCCAGCAGGCGTGTCACCGTCTCCGGCGCCGAGTTGGTGTGCAGCGTCGAGAGCACCATGTGGCCCGTCAGCGCGGCCTTGATGGCGATGCCGCCCGTCTCGAGGTCGCGGATCTCGCCCACCATGATGATGTTCGGGTCCTGCCGCAGGAACGCCTTCAGCGCGGCCGCGAACGTCATGCCGATCTCGTTCCGCACGAGCACCTGGTTCACGCCGAACAGGTTGTACTCGACCGGATCCTCGGCCGTCATGATGTTCGTGTCCACCGTGTTGACCTTGGAAAGGCACGAATAGAGCGTCGTGGTCTTGCCCGAGCCCGTCGGGCCGGTGACGAGCACCATGCCGTACGGGTTCGTCACCGCCTCCATCAGCTCCTTCTCGGCCCGCGCCTCGATGCCGAACTTCTCGAGGTCCAGCGTCAGGTTGCCCTTGTCGAGGATCCGGAGCACGATCTTCTCGCCGAAGAGCGTGGGCAGCGTCGACACGCGATAGTCGATCACCTTCTTGCCCATCTTCAGCTTGATGCGGCCGTCCTGCGGCACGCGGCGCTCGGCGATGTTGAGCTGCGACAGGATCTTGAAGCGCGACACCAGCGCCGCCTGCATCTTCTTGGGCGGCTTCATGATCTCCGAGAGCGCACCGTCGATGCGGTAGCGCACGCGGATGTCGTGCTCGAAGCATTCGAAGTGGATGTCCGACGCACCCTTCTTCACCGCGTCGGTGAGGATGCCGTTGATGAGCTTCACCACCGGCGCGTCGTCCACCGCGGCGGCGAGCGCCGCGGCCGACATCTCCTCTTCCTTGTCCTCGACGGCCTCGACCTCCTCGCCCTCCTCGGCCTCGATCTCCTCGAGCAGCGCCGACATCTGCACGTCGGTGGACGACTCGTAGTTCTTCTCGATCGCGTTGCGGAGCGTGAACTCGCCCGCGATCACCGGCTGGATGTCGTAGCGGGTGATGAACTTCAGGTCTTCCACGACCGCGAAGTTCGTCGGGTCGGCCATCGCCACCGTGAGCGTGCGGCCATCGCGCTTGAGCGGCAGCACGAGGTTCTTCGTCGCCAGGTCGGCCGGGATCAGCTTGATGAGCTTGGGATCCGGCTCGAACTTCGACAGATCCACCGCCGGCATCTTCGACTGCCGCGCCAGCACCTTCACCAGCTCCAGCTCCTGGATGAAGCCGAGCTTGATGAGGTTGTAGCCCACCCGCGTCCCGTTGGAACGCTGCTCCTGGAGCGCCTTCTCCAGCTGCTCCTTGGTGATCAGCCCCTCCTTCATCAGGAGGTCGCCGATGCGCTCGCTCGAGGTCATGGCTGGTGTGGCCATTGCTCCGATGGGCTGGGGATAGCCGCGGTCAGGGACCTCCAAACCGCAACTATAAAGGGGGACTCCGACGCCTGAACGGTGAAGCTCACCCCCGGCTCCCAGTGTGTCAAGGCGACTTGGGGCGCCGCCGAACCCGGGGGAATTCCGTCACCACCGGCGGGGCCGCAAGTGGATGTGAAAAACGGACATATCGGTCGATTCGCCCTGCCACGCCCGGGCCAATCCCCTTCACACGCTGGAGGCCAGCCAGCGACCCAAACGGGCCCCGCCGCCGCCGATCGTCCACGATGCGCGCCGCGAGCACGGGCCCGATGCCCGGGATCTTCTCGATGGCCTCGGCTCCCGCCTCGTCCAGGTCCACTGGAAAGGACGGGGGCGTCGGTGGCACCGCGGGTGCCGTGCGCGGCGACGGCGCCGCGGGTGGCGCCGCTGGTGCCGTGCGC
>JAYEKC010000105.1:0-4727 GCA_034716715.1 Gemmatimonadota bacterium
GGTTCGACCCCAGCTACGGCGCGCGGCCCCTCAAGCGGGCCATCCAGCGGTACATCGAGGATCCGCTTTCGGAGAAGATCCTCATGGCCGAGTTCGCCCGCGGCGAGGAAATCGAGGTCGATGTGGCGGCGTCGGGCGAGAAGCTCGATTTCCGGGCCCTGGCCCAGACACCGAAGGCCTGAGGCGGCGCCGGAGGCCGGACCGGGGCCGGCCGGACCGGGGCCGGCCGGACCGGGGTGGAACTGACGGGGCTGGAAGGGGTTAGACCCTTTCGGCCCCGTCGCTATATTTAAAAGCTATGCGCAGATGCGCCTTCCTCGCTGCCGCCGTTGTCCTGCTCACGGCGGCGCCAGCGGCCGCCCAAGATCAGGGCGGCCGCTGCGTGACTCCCGACTCGGTGGTCGTCGTCGGCAACAAGCGGGTCGATGCCGCCAACATCATCACCGAGTCGGGCCTGGTGCCGGGACTCACGGCGAACTACACGTCGATCCAGAAGGCGATCAAGACGCTCTACGAGAGCGGCCAGTTCGAGACGGTCTGGATTCGGTGCGAGTTGATCGACGCGCCCACGGCGCGAACCGTGTACCAGATCCTCGTCGCCGAGCGGCCCGTCCTCGACAACGTCGACGTCATCGGGCCGCAGGCGGTGGCACTGGGCACGGTGCGCGACCGGGTGAACCTCCTGATCGGCCGCCCGGTGAACCCGGCGAACGTCGCCGCCGACGTGGGACGCATCGACTCGCTCTACCGGGCGGAGGGCTACTGGAACGCGCGGGTGGTGCCCGAGACGACGGTGACGTCGGTGGAGCACATCGCGATCCTCTACAAGATCGACGAGGGACGCAAGCTCGCGATCTCCGGCCTCCGCGTGAACGGCAACACGCACGTTCCCGCCCCTGAGATCGCCGGTGCGCTGAAGGTGAAGCCCGAAGGGTTCTGGTGGTGGCAGCGCGGCGAGTACGATGCGGAGAAGTATGCGCAGGACCTGGGCGAGCGTCTCCCGAAGATGTACGGCGAGCGCGGGTACATCGACTTCCAGGTGACGCGCGACACGATGCTCATCAGCAGGGAGTTCGGGAAGGCGCTCATCGACCTCTCCGTCCGCGAAGGCCCGCAGTACCACCTGGGGGCATGGGAGGTGACGGGGAACCGCCACTACCCGACGTCGTATGTGTCGCAGTTCAACCCGTTTGCCGACAGTTCGGTGTCGCTCACGCGGCGGCTGACCTCGGCGATCCGGGGGCGCACGATCCGCACGGGGATCTTCAACCAGACCGCGTGGGACGACGCGACGAACAAATACCGCGACGCGATGGCGAACGACGGCTACATCTACGCCCAGGTGCGACCCATCGTGGACCGCACGGTCGGGCCGGACTCGACGCCCGTCGTGAACCTGCGGTGGGATGTCGTGGAGGGCCAGCCGGCAATCATCAACCGCATCGAGATCGTCGGCAACGACTACACGTCGGAGACGTGCATCCGCGACCAGCTCGTGATCATCCCGGGCGACGTCTTCAGCCGCGACCGCCTCGTGCGCAGCTGGCAGAGCATCAGCAACCTCGGCTTCTTCGAGGCGCCCATCGAGCCGCCCGAGACGCGCCCGGCGAACGACCAGGGCGACATCGACATCATCTTCCGCGTCAAGGAGAAGCGCACGGGCAACGTGAGCTTTGGGGCGTCTATGGGGCAGGGAACCGGCCTTGGCGGCTTCATCGGCCTCGACCAGCCCAACCTGTTCGGCCGTTGCAAACGCGGGTCGCTCAACTGGCAGTTCGGGCGATACATCAACGACTTCCAGCTTTCGTACACGGACCCGTCCATCCGGCTCTCGCGGTTCTCGGGAACGGTGACGGCGTACCGGAGCCAGTCACGCTACACGATCGCGGACCTCGGCCAGACGACGCGCACCGGCGGGCAGATCCGGATCGGCTTCCCCTTCCTGGACTCGCGCTTCACCCGCGTGTTCACGTCGTACGGGGCCGAGGCGGTGCGGTACGGCGACTTTGGCCTGCTCGGGACGGTGACCACGAACCAGTGCGCCGGATGCATCCGGTCGACGCTGGGCGTGGACATCACGCGCGACACGCGCGTGGGCGTTCCCTTCCCGGTGGATGGCGTGCTGCAGACGGTGTCGTCGCAGTTCAACGGCGGCCCGCTGGGCGGCACGGCGTCGTTTCAGCGGTACACGAGTGAGTTCCGGGCGTACACGACGCTCGCGCTGTTCGGCGACGGTCGGAGCGGTGAGCGGCCGGCGCTGATCGCCGGGGTGTCGCAGAAGACGGGGTTCGTCTTCGGCGACCCCGGGCCGTTCTTCAGTTCGCAGGCCTTCGCGCTGGGCGGCGTGCAGTATGGTGAAATGCTGCGCGGCTATCCGGAGTTCTCGGTCACGCCGAGCGGCTTCAACCCGGCGGCGGGCAACACGAACGCCAGCCGCCAGTCCTTCGGCAACGCCTTCTTCACCGCGACGGCGGAAGTGGGTGTCCGCATCAGTTCGCAGCTGTACGCCAACGTGTTTTTCGACGGCGGCAACATCTGGAACCGTCCCCGCGAGTTCAACCCGACGCGGCTCTTCCGGGGCGTTGGCGTCGGCGCGTCGGCCGTCACCCCGCTCGGGCCGCTGGGGCTCGACTGGGCCTACGGCCTCGACCGGGTGAACGCCGCGGGCAACCCCGATCCGCGCTGGATGGTGCATTTCAGGCTGGGTCAGTTCTTCTACTAACGGAGCATCAATGTCTTCCCTCGCTCGTCTCGGCCGCGTTCTCCTCTTCGCCGCGCCGTTCGCATCCCTTCCGGCGCAGGCGCCGGTCAAGATCGCGTACGTGGATTCCCGGTACATCGTGAACAATGCGCCGGCGACGCCCGCGGCCCAGGCGGCGTACCAGAAGGACCTGAACGTGATCCAGGCGCAGATCCAGAAGATGAGCGACTCGCTCGACGCGCTGACGGCGGCTTTCAACAAGGAGCAGGCCGCGCTGGTTGGCGACAAGCGGGACGCGCGCCTCAAGACGATTAGTGACCGACAGAGCGAATTCCAGGCGAAGTACCAGACGCTGCAGCAGCAGGCGCAGGATCGCGAGGCCGAGCTGATGCAGCCGATCCTGGACCAGATCAAGCTGGCGCTGGAGGACGTGCGCACCGAGATGGGCCTCACGATGATATTCGACGTGAGCCAGTCGGGTGCCATCGTGGCCGCCGACAAGAACCTGAATGTGTCTGACCGCGTCATTGCGAAGCTGCGGACGATGCCGACGCCGACGATCGCCGCGGAGGCGGCCGGGAAGGCTGATGCCAAGGGCGGCAAGGCGCCCGTCGGTGCGCCGATGTCCGCCCCGGCGGGCGTGCGCGGGCCCGGCGCGCCGGCGGGTCCGGCGGGCGCCACGCGGCCGGACTCCACCACCAAGGCCGACTCGGCGAAGAAGAAGCCGGACACGACGGCGACGAAGCGGCCCGAGTTCCGCTAGCGGAACGACGCCAGCCCCGGCCGCGCCACCCCACCGCATGGCCGATCCCGCTCGCACCGCGCTCACGGCCGCCGACGTTGCCGCGGCCGGGGGTGGCACGCTCTCCGGTGATGCCGGTGCGCGGGTCACGGGGGTGGCGCCGCTCGACCGCGCGGGTCCGACCGACGTGAGCTTCGTCGCCCATGCCCGCTACGCGGCAGCGTTCGCCGCGACGCGGGCGGGCGTGGTGCTGCTCTCACCCGACTTGGCCGACCTGCCGGGTCCGAGCGTCGCCCGCATCGTGGTGGACAAGCCCTACGACGCGCTGGTGGCGCTGCTCCCGCGCCTCTACTCGCCGGCGCCATTTGCGCCCGGCATCCACCCGACGGCGGTAGTGGACCCGTCGGCGGTGCTCGCCGCCGACGTCCGCGTGGACGCCTTTGCCATCGTCGGCGCGGGGGCCCGCGTGGGCGCGCGGGCATGGGTCGGGCCGCACGCCGTCGTGGGGGAGGGCGTGACGGTCGGCGACGACGCCCGCCTGTTCGCGCACGTGGTGCTGTACCCCGGCACAGCCGTGGGCGCACGGAGCGCGCTCCACGCGGGGGTCCGCGCCGGGAGCGATGGCTTCGGGTACGCGTTCGCGGACGGCGCGCATCGGAAGATCCCGCACGTGGGCCGGTGCCTCATCGGCAACGACGTGGAGATCGGGGCGAACTCGACGATCGACCGCGGCAGCATCGACGACACGGTGATCGGCGACGGCACGAAGATCGACAACCTCGTGCACATCGCCCACAACGTGCGGATCGGCCGGCTCTGCCTGATCATGGCACAGGTCGGCATCGCCGGCAGCGTGCGCGTGGAGGACGGCGCGATCCTGGCGGGACAGGTGGGCGTATCGGGGCACCACACGATAGGCAAGGGCGCGCGGCTCGCCGCACAGGCAGGCGTGTTCGGGGACATTCCGCCGGGTGAAACCTGGTCGGGCTACCCGGCCCGGCCGCATCGCGAGGCACTGCGTGCGCAGGCGGCCCTCTTCAAGCTCGCCGGGATGATGAAGCGGATCGAGCGCCTGCTGGGCGGGGAACGCGAGTGACCATGCGCCGCACGGTGGGCGCGCGTGTCGAGGTTTCCGGCGTGGGCCTGCACTACGGACGCACGTGCCGGCTGGCGTTCCTTCCCGCGACGGCGGGCGCCGGAGTTCGCTTCCGCCGGACGGACCTGCCGGGAGCGCCGGAGACGCCGGCCCACGTCTCGTGCGCCGTGGCCACTGAGCGCCGGACC
>JAYEKC010000106.1:0-22992 GCA_034716715.1 Gemmatimonadota bacterium
GGGGGGGTGGGGGGGGGGCGGCGGGGCCGGGGCCCCCCCCCCCGCCACTTCATTCCTTCCCCCGACGCTGCGACCTTTCCCCATCATGATGTCACGCACTTCTGTCGTGGTCGGACTCGTCCAGGACGCCGCACAGGGCGATCCGATGCAGGTCCTCGCCGCCACCATCGGCCGCGTCCGCGACGCCGCCGCGCAGGGCGCGCAGGTCATCTGCCTGAAGGAGCTCTTCAACGCGCCCTACTTCTGCAAGGCGCTCCGGCAGACCTACTTCGACTACGCCGAACCGATTCCCGGCCCGACCACCGAGGCGCTGCGCGCGCTCGCGGCCGAGTTGCAGGTGGTGCTCGTCGTCCCGATCTACGAGCGCCAGGGCCCCGGGGTGTACCGGAACTCGGCGGTCGTCATCGACGCCGACGGCCGCCAGCTCGGCACGTACCGCAAGATGCACATCCCCCACGACCCGCTCTACGAGGAGAAGTACTACTTCGCCCCGGGAGACGCGGCCTCGGAGGGCGAGGGCACCGCGAGCGGCTTCAAGGTATGGCACACGCGCTACGGCACCATCGGCGTCCTCATCTGCTGGGACCAGTGGTACCCCGAGGCGGCGCGCATCACGGCGCTGCTCGGCGCCGACATCCTCTTCTACCCCACCGCGATCGGCTGGCACCCGAAGGAAAAGGCGGAGTGGGGCGAGTCGCAGGTGGATGCGTGGCGCACCGCGCAGCGCGCACACGCCATCGCGAACGGCGTCTTCGTCGTCGCCGTCAATCGCGTGGGATTCGAACCCGAGCCCGGCACCGACGGCATCGAGTTCTTCGGCCACTCCTTCGTCGCCGACCCGTTCGGCCGCATCGTGGTGGAAGGCGGCGCCGATCCCGCGATCCTCACCGCCACGTGCGACCTGGGCCTCGTGGAGGAGGCCCGCCGCAACTGGCCGTTCCTCCGGGACCGTCGCATCGACGCATACGCCCCGATCCTGAATCGGTGGATCGGGTGACCGGGCGGCGGTCGCGGAAGCCGGACGCGGCGCCACGGGGGGCCCACGCCCTCGGCGCGGTGCGATGGCCCGCCGAGTGGGAACCCCACGACGCCACGTGGATCGCATGGCCCCACCACGAGCCCGACTGGCCCGGCAAGTTCGGTCCCATCCCGTGGGTGTATGCCGAGATCGTGCGGGCGCTCGCCCGCCATGAACGCGTCGAGATCCTCTGCCAATCGGCGGCCGTGCGCCGCGAGGCGCGGCGGGCGCTCAAGGCCCACGGCGTGCCGGCACGGCGCGTGCGCCTCCACACCTGCCAGACCGACCGCGTCTGGCTCCGCGACTCCGCGCCAACCGGCGTCCACGACGCCACCGGCGCCGTGACGTGGGTCAACTGGGCGTTCAACGGGTGGGCCAAGTACCGCAACCACGCAAGGGACGCGAAGGTGGGCGCGTACGTCGCCCGCGCCACGCACCTCCCGCGCCGCACGCCGCTGCGGCACGACACGGGCGGGCGCGTCGTGCTGGAGGGCGGCGGGATCGAAACCGACGGCCGCGGCACGCTGCTCGTGACCGAGGAGTGGCTCCTCTCGCGCATGCAGGTGCGGAATCGCGGGTTCGGGCGCGACGACTACGAACGGATGTTCGCCGCCCACCTCGGCATCCGGACGACCATCTGGCTGGGCGAGGGCTGCGTCGGCGACGATACGCACGGGCACGTGGACGACATCGCGCGGTTCGCGGCGCCCGGCCTCGTGCTCCTCGCCCACGAACGCGATCCGGCCGACCCCAACCACAGGCGTTCGCTCGACAACCTGCGCCGCCTCCGCCGCGCCCGCGACGCGCGCGGCCGCGCGCCCGCCGTCTGGACGCTCCCGTACCCGCGCGCCGTCACGATGGACGGCCAGCGCCTCCCCGCGAGCTACGCGAACTTCTACGTCGCCAACGGCGTGGTCATCGTGCCCACCTTCAACGACCCCGCCGACCGCGAAGCGCTCGCCACCATCGCCCGCGCGTTCCCGCGGCGCGAGGTGGTGGGCATCCACGCGGTGGACCTCGTCTGGGGGCTCGGCACCCTGCACTGCCTCACGCAGCAGCAGCCCGCCGCACGCCGGTGACCTCCCGCCCCCGGCCCGTCCGGTTCCGCTCCAGCGCGGCCGGAGGCACATTCCCCGCGTGACGATCCGCGACTGGACCACCTCGATCCGGGGCCGCATGCTCCTGGGCTTCGGCGCGATGATCCTGCTCCTGATCCTGGCCGGGATCACCGGGCGGGCGTCGCTCACGTCGGTCGCCGACCAGATCGCCACCACGCTCGCCGGCACGCGACAGGAAGCGCAGCTCACGTCGCGCCTCGCGTCGAGCGTCGCGCAGGGCCTCGCAGCCGGCTCCCGCTACCTCTCGCGCCGCGACCCCGGCGCCCGCGACGCGTATTCGCGCGCCATGGCGGTGGCTCTCGCGTCCGAGAAGGAACTCGCCCGCCTCGACGGGATGACCGCCGACGACCTCAAGCGGCTGGTCGCCATCGAGCGGCAGCTCGGCGCGGTGGAGGCCCTGCTGACCGAGGCGCACCAGCTGGCCGACGCCCGGCGCCCCGACCAGGCCCAGCTGCGGGCGGATTCGGCCGCCCTCGTGCAGGTCGACCTGCTCGCGAACATCCAGACGTTCGGGCAGACGCGGGCCATCCTGATGGAGTCCACGTCGCGCGCGCTGCGCCAGCACACCGAGGATCGCGGCAACCAGCTCGTCCTGGTCATCGTTGCGGCCATCACGCTCGGCGCCGCCGCCGTCATCATGACGGTCCGGTCCATCGGCGAGCCGCTCGAGCACCTCGTGAGCCACGCCCGGGCGCTCGCCGACGGCCGGCTCGACGTGCAGACGGAGGAGGAGATGCCGGGCGAGTTCCAGGACCTTGCCGCCGCGATGAACACGACGGCGAGGTCCCTCTCGCGCGTCACGGGCGTCGCGGCCGAGACGGCCGAGGGCGTCTCGGAGTCGGCACACCAGCTGTCCTCCGCCGCCGAGCAGATCTCGGTGGCCGCGGGCCAAACGGCGTCCGCGATGACCGACGTGACCGACGGGGCGGAAAAGCAGGTGGCGGCGCTGCAGGCCGTCGACGAGACGCTGGCCCGCATGAAGGTCCGCGCCGGAGGGATGCGCACGGGCGCCGCCGAGGTGCGCGCGCTGGCCGAGGAGATCGAGCGGTCGGCCGAAGAAAAGCGGGAGGAAGTCGGCCGCGGCGCCGGCCTCCTGGGGGAGATTCGCGGGTCGGTGGAGCACGCCGCGAGCGAAGTGAAGGAGCTCAACGCCACGATGGACAGCATCAACCGGTTCGTCACGGTGGTCAGCCGCATCGCGGAGCAGACGAACCTGCTCGCGCTGAACGCGGCCATCGAGGCCGCCCGCGCCGGGTCGGCCGGGCGCGGATTTGCCGTGGTGGCCGACGAAGTGCGGAAGCTCGCCGAGCAGGCCCGGGAGGCCGCGCAGGACGTGGTGCAGCTCACCACCGTGGTGAGCACCCGCGTGGCGAGCACGACCGACGCGATGCGCGCCGGCAGCACGCGGGTCAGCGAGATCGAGCAGATCACGTCGGGCATCGACGCGGCGCTCGCGACCATCACCAAGGCGGCCGAGCGCACGCGCTCGGCCGCGGCCGCGGTGACCGTCGCCGCGAACGACAACGTGACGGCCGTGGAAACGGCGTCGGCGCTGGTGTCGGAGGCCGCGCGCACGGCCGAAGGGCACGCCGCGGCGGCCGAGCAGGTGAGCGCATCTACCGAGCAGCAAAGCGCCGCGTGCGAGGAAATGAGCGCGGCGTCCACGACGCTGCTGCAGGGCGCCGGGCGCCTCCGGGGCATCGTCGCGGGACTGCGGGCCGGGGCGTGACGCACGTGGCGCCGCCCGGCGGGCGCCCCGCCGTGGTCCTGTTCAGCGGCGGGCTCGACTCCACCACGCTCCTGGCCCTGGCCGTCCGCGACGGCTGGGCGGTGCACGCCCTCACCTTCCGGTACGGGCAGCGCCACACCGCCGAGGTGGCGCGCGCTCGCGAGGTTGCATCCCATTACCGCGTGGCCCGCCACGTCGTGACCGACATCGACCTGCGGGCCTTCGGCGGATCGGCACTCACGGACGAGGGGATCGCGGTCCCCACCGACCGCCCGGCAAGCGCCATGTCGAGCGGCGTGCCCGTGACCTACGTGCCGGCGCGCAACACGGTGTTTCTCTCGCACGCGCTCGCCTGGGCCGAGGCCCTCGGCGCGCGTGACCTGTTCATCGGGGTCAACGCCCTCGACTACAGCGGGTATCCGGATTGCCGTCCCGAGTTCATCGCGGCCTTCGAGGCCCTCGCGAACGTCGCGACGCGCGCCGGCACCGAGGACGGCGCCCGGTTCCGCGTGCACGCCCCCCTCATCGCGATGCGCAAGCACGAGATCATCGCGCTCGGGGTGTCGCTCGGGGTGGACTACGCCGGCACGCTCAGCTGCTACGACCCCGACGCCGGGGGCCGCGCCTGCGGCCGCTGCGACGCGTGCCAGCTGAGGCGCGAGGGGTTCCGGGCGGCCGGCGTCCCGGACCCGACGCTGTATCGTTCGCAGGGGTAAGCCGCCGGCCAACCCGGCGCCTCGCCCCGCCCGCTTCGCATTTCCCGCCGTTCCCCGTGCCCGCCGTCACCCTTCCCGATCCCCCTTTCCCCGCTCCCCGTACCCGTCGTTCGTGTATACGCTTCGCGAGATCTTCTACACGCTCCAGGGCGAGGGCTTCCACACCGGACGTCCGGCCGTGTTCGCGCGCTTCGCCGGGTGCAACCTGTGGACCGGGCGTGAGGAGGACCGGGCGTCGGCAGTGTGCCGGTTCTGCGACACCGAGTTCGTCGGCGTGGGACCCGACGGCGGGCGCTTCGCCACGCCCGAGGCGCTGGCCGAGGCCATCGCCGCCAGGTGGCCCGGCAACGCCGCGGGGGTGCGGCCCTTCCTCGTCTGCACCGGCGGGGAACCACTGCTGCAGCTGGACGACGCGGCCGTCGACGCGCTCCACGCGCGGGGTTTCGAAGTGGCGGTCGAGACCAACGGAACGCAGGCCGCGCCTCGGGGCCTGGATTGGGTGACGGTCAGCCCCAAGGCGGGCGCGCCGCTCTTGCTGGCGCACGGCGACGAGATCAAGCTCGTGTACCCGCAGGCGGGAGCGCAGCCCGAGGCGTACGAGCGGCTCGCTTTCACCCACTTCTTCCTGCAGCCCATGGATGGACCCGACCGCGAGCGCAACACGGCAGCAGCGGTCGGGTACTGCGCGGCGCATCCACGCTGGCGCCTCTCCCTGCAGACGCACAAGCTCCTCGGTATCCGCTGATCATTCCAAAACGGGCCGGGACCGGGTATCTTTCAGGCTTGGTGCGAAACGCCTTCCGCTTCCTGCCGGCCGTTGCCGGCCTCGTGCTCGCGGCTCCCGCCGGGGCACAGTCTGCCGCGGCCGCCCCGGCCCCGGTGGCGCCGTCCGTCCGGGCAGCGGCCAAGCCGGCCGCCGCGCGGCCGGTGCCGCGGATGACGGCGGTACGCAAGGCTCCGCTCGAGGCCATTGAGGCCCGTGGCGCGAACCCGGCCGGTCCGTTCGCCCGCCTCACGGAGGTGCAGCGCGACTCCGTGGTTGAGAACACCCGCGCCCTCCTCGGCATCCGGTACAAGTGGGCCGGCGCCACGCCGGAGCGCGGGGTCGACTGCAGCGGGCTGGTGCGCTACGTGTTTGCCCGGCTCGGCATCGAGCTCCCGCACAGCTCGGCGCAACTGGCGCGCCTCGGCGAGTCCGTCGGGCGCGACACGTCCGACATGCGCCCCGGCGACCTGCTGGTCTTCAGCAAGCCGAAGTCGAAGCGGATCTCGCACGTCGGCATCTACGTGGGCGACGGGATGATGGTGCACGCCTCATCCACGTCGAAGGAAGTCGTGGAAACGCCCATCGTCGAGTACCGCGGCCTGACGCTGCGTGGTGTGCGGCGGGTGTTCGCCGTGGATTCCGCGAGCCGCGGCGGCCAGGACTGACCTGAAGTCCCGGAGGGTGGCCCGGCCTCGGCCGGGCCGTTTTTGTTGCCACGGTGCCCCATCGAGCGCTCGCCGGACGGAGGTTACCCGACACTCTCGCCTTGCCAACACCGGCGCGGGCGCCAAAGTTGTAGGCCATCCGCAGGCTGCTGGCCTGCGGTCAACCAACGGGCGGCAGCGTCCGCATCCGCTCCCCACTCGGTAACGAGGTGAACATGGTCCGGAGGATTGTTGGCAGGCTGCTGGCCGGTGCGTTGCTGCTCGTCGTCGGCCGCGCCGCCGCCGCGCAGGGCTCGCTGTCCGGGAAGGTCACGGACGGCGACAAGGCCACGCCAATCGCCGGTGCAAACGTGCAGGTGCTGTCCGGCCTCACGGTGGTCGGGCGGGCGCAGACAGGCGATGATGGCGGCTTCCGGGTGACCGGTGTCGCCGATGGCACGTACGCCGTGGTGCTCACGAAGATCGGTTACTCCGCCCGCCGCATCGAGGGCGTGACGGTCGCGGGCGCGACGACGATGAACTTCACGTTGCAGGAGTTTGCCGCGCGCCTCAACAGTGTGGTGACCACCGCGTCACGCGGCGCCACGCCGCAGAAGGAACTCGACATTCCCGCGTCGCTGTCGGTGGTGTCGGCCGACGCGCTGGAGACAAAGCCGGCGCCCACGATCGCCAGCTACCTCGAGTCGGTGCCCGGCCTCAGCATCTCGCAGGGCGGCATCCTCCAGAGCAACATCGTCTCGCGCGGCTTCAACAACGCGTTCTCGGGCTCGATGCTCAACCTGCAGGACTACCGGTTCGCCGGCGTGCCGTCGCTCCGGGTGAACGTCCCGGCCCTGTACACCGGCATCCGCGACGACATCGCGCGGATCGAGGTCATCAACGGTCCGGCGTCGTCGCTCTATGGACCGAACTCGGCGAACGGCGTCATCCACATCATCACGAAGTCCCCGTTCGAGTCGCAGGGCACGTCGCTCGCGGTCGAGGGCGGCAACCAGTCCCTGATGCACGTGAGCGGGCGCCACGCCGGCGTGTTCGGCGAGGGCAAGGAGTGGGGGTACAAGCTCTCGGCCGAGTACTTCAAGGCCGAGGACTTCAAGTACAACGACCCGAACGAACCGGCCACCTTCCCCTCCACCGCGCCGGCCGGCCGCGCGGGGCAGCCGGTGGTGCGCAACTTCGACCTCCAGCGCTCGAGCGCCGAGGCCCGGCTCGACTACCGGCCCAACGACCACCTCGAGAACATCCTCACGGCCGGCTACACCCAGCTGGGCAGCGCGATCGAGATCACCACAGCGTTTGGCGCGGCGCAGGCCAAGAACTGGACGTACAAGAGCCTGCAGGACCGGTTCAAGTACAAGAACTTCTTCGCGCAGGTGTTCTGGAACGGCAACAACTCCGGCAACAACAACGCGACCGACCTTGGTGGCACGTACTACCTCCGGACGGGCATTCCCGTCGTGGACAAGTCCAACGTCCTGGTCGGCCAGCTCCAGCAGTCGGGCACCATCGGCGACTGGAAGCTCGTGGGCGGCGTCGACTACATCAACACGCAGCCGCGCTCCGAGGGAACGATCTTCGGCCGCAATGAAGGGTCCACCGACATCCACGAGCAGGGCGCGTACATCCAGGGCGCCTACCCCCTCACCACGAAGACCGACCTCACGGTGGCGCTCCGTGGCGACCAGAACGACCGGCTGACGGGCACGCAGTTCTCGCCCCGCATCGCGTTCACCTACAAGCAGAACGAGTCGGCCAACTGGCGCTTCACGTTCAGCCGCGCCTTCAACTCGCCGGCCAGCTTCTCGTTCTTCCTCGACCAGATTTCGAACCCGAACCAGGCCCCGGGCTTCGCACTTCGCGCCATCGGCAACCCACCCAAGCAGGGGTGGCAGTTCAACCGGTCGTGCGATGCGTCGGTCAACACGGGCCTCTGCATGCGCTCGCCGTTCACGGCTGGCGGCCCGGGCACCACGATCGCCTCGGCCGCGGCGAACGCGTACCCCGGGTTCATTTCGCAACTCACCACCATCGCGAACCAGCTGCCGGCCAGCACGTACGGCGGCGCCACGCAGAAGGCCCAGTTCCTCGGGCTGCTCGCGCAGATGATGCCCATCCTCTCGGGCCTGCGCCCCACCGACGCCAACGTCGGCAGCGTGCTGCGCATCGGGTCGGCCGCCGTGCCGGCCTCGAGCGTCAAGGACGCCAGCCCGCTCATGCCCTCGTTCAACAACACGTGGGAACTCGGCTACAAGGCGATCCTCAACGACCGCATCCGCCTGGCGGTGGATTTCTGGTACCAGGTCCGCGGCGATGTCGGCGCCCCGATCGGACAGCTGAACCCGCTGGTCTTCTACGACCCCAACAAGCTCGGGGCGTACCTGGGCACGCAGATCGCGACGGCGCTCATCCAGCAGGGCGTGCCCGCGGCAACGGCGCAGGCCCAGGCCGGCCAGGCTGCCGCAGCGCTGACACCGGTGATCGCGGCGCTCCCCCAGGGCGCGATCGCGGTCAACAACGCCAAGCTGGCCAACGACCAGTCCATCATCGCGACCTACACGTCGGGCGTGGGCACGGTGGACGTGCACGGCATCGACGTGGCGCTCGACTGGCAGGTCGACAACAACTGGCTGCTCGGCACCACGTTCTCGCACCAGGGCAAGATCGTGTTCCCGGAGGTCGGCGGCACGATCAACCCGCTGATGTCCAACTCCCCCAAGTTCCGGGCGACGGGCAACGTCAAGTACACGAACGACCAGAACGGCTTCAGCTGGGAGCTCGGCACCCGCTACTCCGACGCGTTCCCGGTGAACTCGGGCCTGCTGAACTCCCTCGGCATCCCGCCGAATCCGGCGGGGACGGTGCTGTATCCGCCGGTCCCGGCGCAGGCCCTGTTCGACGCGAGCGCCAGCTGGCGCCTGCCGGTCCAGCAGAACGTGACCTGGTCGATCAACATCCAGAACCTGGCCGACACCAAGGCGCAGACGTTCGTCGGCACGCCGGCGGTGGGGCGCCTCGCCCTCACGCGGATCCAGTGGAGCTTCTGAGTAGACAGTAGACAGTAGACAGTAGACAGTAGACAGTAGACAGAGGGGGCGGGGCCACGGCGGTCCCGCCCCCTTCGTCTGCTCTCTACTTTCCACTCTCCACTCTCTGCTACATTCCCTCAGTGACCGCACCAGTCCCCGCCAAGAAAAAAGTTAACTACGCCAACGCCTGGGCCGAGACGCGCGAGCTCCTGCGCGGCCACCAGGGCACCCTCACCGCCGGCTTCGCGCTGATGCTGGTGAACCGGCTCGTGGGCTTCGTGCTCCCCTACACGTCGAAGCTCCTGATCGACGACGTCATCGGGAAGAACCGCGCCGACCTCCTCGTGCCCATCGCCCTCGCGGCCGCGGGCGCCACGCTGGTGCAGGCGGGAACGTCGTTTGCACTCTCCCAGGTGGTGAGCATCGCGGGCCAGCGCGCCATCACGGACCTGCGCCGCCGCGTGCAGGCCCGCGTGCTCCGCCTGCCCGTGAGCTTCTTCGACTCCACCCAGAGCGGCATCCTCATCCAGCGCGTGATGTCCGACGCCGAGGGCGTGCGAAACCTCGTCGGCACGGGCATCGTGCAGCTCATCGGCTCGATCTTCACCGCCAGCATCGCCCTCGGCGTGCTGTTCTGGCTCAACTGGCGGCTCACGGCCACCACGCTGCTGGTGCTCTCCGTGTTCGGGGGCGTGCTGGCCTACGCCTTCAAGAAGCTCCGGCCCATCTTCCGCGAGCGCAGCAAGATCTACGCCGAGGTGTCGGGCCGGCTTGGGCAGGCGCTGGGCGGCGCGCGCGTGGTGAAGGTGTACACCGCCGAAAAGCGCGAGGAGATCGTCTTCGCCCGCGGCGCGCACCGGCTGTTCCGCAACATCGCCAGCACCATCACCGGCACGTCGGCCGTCACGGCCTTCGGGACCCTCTTCGTCGGCGTCGTCGGCGTACTGATGACCGTCATCGGCGGCCGCGACGTGCTCGCGGGCCGGATGACGCCCGGCGACTGGGTGATGTACGTGTTCTTCATCGCGCTCGTCACCGTGCCGATCATGCAGCTGGCCTCCATCGGCACGCAGATCACCGAGGCCTTCGCGGGGCTCGACCGCATTCGCGACATCATGCAGACGGCCACCGAGGACGCCGAAGACGCCACGCGTGCGCCGCTCACGAGCCTCGACGGTGACATCGCGTTCGACCACGTCTGGTTCGAGTACCGTGCGGGCATCCCGGTCCTCAAGGACGTGACCTTCGTCGCGAAGGAGGGCACCACCACGGCCCTCGTCGGCTCGAGCGGCAGCGGCAAGAGCACGCTCATCTCGCTCATCATGGCGTTTGCGCGGCCCCTCCGGGGGCGGATCCTCGTCGCGGGGCACGACCTCGGGTCGGTCCGCCTGCGCGACTATCGGCGGCAGCTGGGCGTGGTCCTCCAGGACAACTTCCTGTTCGACGGCACCATCGCCGAGAACATCGCCTTCTCGCGCCCGGGCGCCACGATGGCCGAAGTCCGCGCGGCCGCGAAGGTGGCGCACTGCGAGGAATTCATCTCGCAGTTCCCCGACGGCTACGAGACGGTCGTCGGCGAGCGGGGCGTGAAGCTCTCGGGCGGCCAGCGCCAGCGCGTCGCCATCGCGCGGGCGATCCTCGCCGACCCGAAGGTCCTCATCCTCGACGAGGCCACGTCGAGCCTGGATTCCGAGGCGGAGCAGCACATCCGCGAGGGCCTCCGGGCGTTGCGCCGCGGGCGCACGACGTTCGTCATCGCCCACCGCCTCTCGACCATCACGAGCGCCGACCAGATCCTCGTGCTGGAGGCGGGCGAGATCGTCGAGCGCGGCACGCACGCCGAGTTGCTCGCGAAGGGTGGCCGTTACCGCCAGCTCTACGACAAGCAGTACCAGCTGGAGCGCGACCAGTTTGTGAACCCGGGCGAGGATTTCACGCCCGACTCGTCAGCCGAAGCCGTGCCCGCGGCCCGGCCGGCCCCGGCGTCGCGCCTCTAGCCACCTTGCCCCTCCCGGCGTCGCCCCCTGGGGGCGACGCCGGGTCGCCAGCGGCCCGCTACGGCAGCTTTCGCCCGCGCAGTTGCGAGCCGTCGCCGTTCGACGACCGCCACGCCCCGGTGAGGTCGCCCTTCTCGATCCGGAACTCCATGGTCACCTGCGACCCGTCCGGTGAGTTGAGCGACGCCTGCACGGCATTCCCCTGCACCGTGACCGCGTTGAAGGGAATGGTGCCCGCCTGCTCCACGTAGATTGACCCGCCCCACGTCCCGTCCTCGCGCTTGCCGAGCTGCAGTGTCAGGTCGAGGGGCTGGCCCCCGTAGCTGAGCGACACGCCGTACGACCCGCCGAGATCCTCCACGGCAGGCGCTGGCGGCTTCGGCGGCGTCGCCTCGGCTGCCTGCCGCATCACCGTCGTCGCAGCGGGCGCGGGCTCGGTCGGTGCCGGAGATGGCGTCCCACCGGGGGCCGGGCCGGCGGAACCGCCGGCGCAGGCCGCGGCCGACAAGGTCAACAGGGCGAGAATCGTGGGGCGCATCGGGTGGGAGGCGTTGGGGGGTGGTGTTGGCAACCGCGACGTCAGTCCCGCAATCTATGGGCTGCCATTCGCCGCGCCACGCTCGCGGCATCCCGCCCGGCCGCACCGCAACGCCCCCCCAACCCGCTCCGAGATGACACCCTGGCCGCAGGTCTACGACCCGCTCCACTCCCCGGTGGCGTCCACGCTCGTGGCGACGGCGCCGATCGTCGTCCTGCTGGGAGCGCTGGCCTCGCGCCGGGTCCGCGCCCACTGGGCCGCGATTGCCGGGCTTGCGACGGCACTCCTCGTGGCGATCGTGGCGGTGGGCATGCCCGCGCCGTTGGCCTTTCGCGCCGCCGGGTACGGGGCCGCGTACGGCCTGTTCCCACTCGGCTGGATCATTCTCAACACGATCTTCCTCTACCGCCTCGCCGTGGAGAGCGGCACGTTCGCGACGGTCCAGTCGAGCCTCGAGTCGCTGTCGGGCGATCGCCGCATCCAGCTGGTGCTCGTGGCCTTTTCGTTCGGCGCGTTCTTCGAGGGGGCTGCGGGATTCGGGACGCCCGTCGCCGTGACGGCGGCCCTCCTCGTCGGCCTGGGGTTCCCCGCCCTCGACGCCGCCGTGTTCTCGCTCATCGCGAACACTGCCCCGGTGGCGTTCGGAGCCCTCGGCACGCCCCTCATCGCGCTGCAGGGCGTCACGGGGCTCGACCTCCGGGAGCTGTCGGCAATGGTGGGCCGGCAGCTGCCGTTCTTCAGCGTCATCGTCCCGTTCTGGCTCATCGCGGCGTATGCGGGCTGGCGGAAGATGCTCGAGGTCTGGCCGGCGCTGGCGACGGCCGGGGTGGCGTTTGCCGTACCGCAGTACCTGATGGCCACGCTGCACGGGCCGTGGCTGGTGGACATCGTCGCGGCGATGTCGTCGATGGCGGCGCTCGCCGTGCTCCTCCGGTTCTGGCGCCCGCCGGGCGACGCCGGGGGCGCGCCGGCGGCCGCGACTACCACGTCGAGGCGTGCCCTGTGGCGGGCATGGATGCCGTGGATCGTGTTGAGCATCCTCGTGTTCGCGTGGGGCATTCCCCAGGTGAAGGCCGCGCTCAACGCCCTGTCGGCCCCGCAGATCCCGGTGGCCGGGCTGCACGAGCAGGTCGTGCGCACGCCGCCGGTCGTCGCCGCCCCCAAGGCCGAGGCGGCCGTCTTCAGCCTCAACTGGCTCAGCGCCAGCGGGTCGGCAATCCTGTTCGCGGGCTGCATCGCGGGCCTCGCCCTCGGATTCTCCCCGCGGGCCATCGTGCGGACGTGGCTCGCCACGGTCGTGCGCGTCTCGATCCCGCTGCTCACCATCGCGGCCATGCTCGCCCTCGGCTTCGTGACGCGGTACTCGGGCACCGACGCCATCCTCGGCCTCGCCTTCGCGCAGACCGGCGCGCTCTACCCGTTCTTCGGCACGCTCCTTGGCTGGCTCGGCGTGGCCCTCACGGGGTCGGACACGTCGAGCAACGTCCTCTTCGGCGGGCTCCAGGTGATCACGTCGCAGCAGGTGGGGGTGAACTCGACCCTGATGGCGGCGGCCAACAGCTCGGGCGGGGTGATGGGCAAGATGATCGACGCCCAGAGCATCGTCGTCGCAGGCACGGCCACCCAGACGCGGGGGCAGGAGGGCGCCATCCTGCGCCGCGTCTTCATCCACAGCATCGCCCTGGCCTCGCTGGTGGGACTCCTCGTGCTCGTGCAGGCGCGTATTTTCGAGCCGTGAACTTTACCCTCCTCGGCGCGCTGCGACGCGTCGAACGGCTGCGCCAACGGTCCGAGTTCTACCGGTCGTGGGAAACGGCGCTCCGCACCCAGCGCGACGTCGCACTCTCGGTCCAGCAGATGGACGAGCCGCTCAACGCCGAGCTCCGGGCAGCGCGCGCGTACCTCGTCGACGGCGTGGCCAAGGGGCGCCCCATTGGGGTGATCGCCAAGCTGCGGCCCGACCTCTTTCCCCCGCTCGACCAGATGGTCGTCGCGGCCGGCGACTCCTTCGGGATCCTGCACGACTCGTGCCGGCTCCTCTCGGAGTACTACCTGCGCGAGTACGAACGGCTGGCGCGGGTGCGCGGCTGGCTCGCCATCCCCATCGTCGCCTGGTTCGCGGCGACGTTCGTCGTCCCGTTCCCGCTCGTGTGGGATCAGGGAACGCTCGCCTACTCGGCGGCGATCACGGCGTCCGTCGCGACGTTCTTCCTGCTGGGCGGCGTCCCCGCGTCGCTGCTGTACTCGGTCGCCGGGGGAACGAACCGCATCCGCCGCCCGCGATTCGCGTGGGCGCTCGTCGTCGGCCTCGAGGGGGGACTGACGTTCGCGGGAGCCGCGCGCCTCGCGGCCACGGTGAGCGGGATGGACGGCGTGGGCCGGCGGCTGGACGCGATTCCTCCGCGGGACCTCAAGGGCATGACGCTGAGCGACCTGCTCGACGCCTCCGGCGCCTGGCCGGAGATGGTCGCCCAGGCCCGCAGGGCCGACGCGGCGAGCGAGTACATCTCCACGCTCCGCGTGTTCGCGGCCGCGCTCGAGGTGCCCGCCTGACCAGCCCCCCGCCGGATGCAGACCAGCTCCCGCGCCGTGGCAATGTCGTTTCGCGGTGGCTCGGACGCGCCGCGCTGCGCGCCGCCGGCTGGCGGATCGAGGGCGAGATCCCGAACCTCCCGCGGCTGCTGGCCGTCGTCGCGCCGCATACCTCGAACTGGGACTTCGCCGTGGGCGTGGCCGGGATGTTCGCCCTTGGCGTCCGCGTCACGTTCCTCGGCAAGGACACGCTCTTCCGCTGGCCCCTTGGCCCCGTGATGCGCTGGCTCGGCGGGTTTCCGGTGAACCGCCACACGCCCCACAACGTGGTCGACCAGACCGTCGAACTCGTCGGCAGGAGCGAGCGGGTGATCATCGGCCTGTCGCCGGAGGGCACGCGCCGCAAGCTGCCGGCCTGGCGCACGGGGTACTACTATGTCGCGCGCGGTGCCGGCATCCCGATCGTCCCCATCGCGCTCGACTACGCGGCGCGCCGGATCCGCATCTTCCCGCTTCACCACCCGGCGGATTCGGTCGAACGCGACCTGTCGGAGCTCGGCCGCCTGTTCGACTCCCGGATGGCGCGTCACCCAGCCCAGTACTGACGCCCCTCTGGCGCAGCGGACCCCATCCCTGTGATTCTGTTGGGAATGGATGCCGCATCCCCCCGCCCGACGCCCCTGGGCGGCCCGTCCGGGGCCGCCCCACACTTCAGCCGGCAGCGCCCCGACCATTCGCCGCCCGAACTCCTGACCGACGAGGAACTCGCGCGGTCGATCGACTCGCTCTCGCGCAAGCTGCGCTCCGCCCGCCGGATGCTGGTGTTGGCCACCGTGTGGCGCGTGACGCTCGTCGCAGGCCTGGCCGTGGCCGGCATCGGCTTGATGACCCTCGGTCCGGCGCCGATCGTGGACTTCCTCGAACGCCGGCGCACGCTCGTCACCACGTGGGACGTCTTCGCGTGGTGGTTCGGAGGCATGGCGCTGGTGAGCGTGGCGGGAGCGTTCGCGCTCGCCGCGATCCGCGATCGCCGGCGCCGGGCCACGGGCTGGCGGCATCGCGTGTACGACCTCTCCCGGCGGCTCGAGCTCGCCGAGAGCGAGCGGCGGGCCCGGCGCGGGTGACCCCCGGGGGCCGGCCGGTGATTGCCGCGCTCCTCCCGGTCGCCCATCTTCAAGCCGGATGACACCCGCTCCAAAGCCGGCCGGCACGCCCACGCTTTCGCGGCCGATGCCCGCCGCGCTCCTCGCGGCCGCGGTGACCGCGGTCACGCTGACGACGCTCGGCGGCATCAGCCTGTACACCGCGCGCCGGATCGTCGAACGCGACGCCGCAGACCGCGCCGTCACGGCCGTGGTCGCCATCGCCCGTGCGCTCGCCAACGCCGACACCAGGTCCGACACGGCCCGCGCCCTGGCGGCGCTCGACGGCGCCCTCCCGGACGCCATCGTCCGCGAGATTGCCACGGTGCACGGCGATTCGATGACCGTCGTCGCCACGAGCATCGCGGCCTCGGACGCCGACCACCTCGCTCCCGCATCGCGCGCTGGCCTGACGATCGCCGTCCAGCAGGACGTCCGCGAGGCGTGGGACGCTGGGACGACGGCGGCCGCCGAGCGGGCCCTCGCCCAAGGCGGAGGCGGCGCACTCCGGCTGTGGGAGCCGGTGCACGATTCCACCGGGCGGGTCGCCGGGGCGGTGGGTGCGCTCATCCTTCCGGCGCACTTCAACCGGCAGTTCGACGCAGACATCCGCGACGCGACGATCGCCGGGGTGGCCGTGATCCTCGCCCTGTCGCTCCTCGCCGGGATCAGCCGCTACCGCTCCGAGTTCAGCCGCGAGCAGAGCAACGCGCAACTGGTGGCCGCCAAGGAGGCCGCCGAGGACATCGCCCGCTCGCGCGGCGAGTTCCTCGCGAACATGAGCCACGAGATCCGGACGCCGCTCCACGGCGTGCTCGGCATGACCGAGGCGATGCTGGCGGCACCGCACACGGAAGCGGACCGCCGGTCGCTCGAGGTGATCAACCGGTCGGCGTCGGGGTTGCTCGGGATCCTCAACGACATCCTCGACTACTCCAAGCTCGAGGCCGGCCGCGTCGACCTGGTGAACGCGCCGTTCGACCCCCGCGCGCTCATCGACGACGTGACCGACCTGTTCGCCGTGCGCGCGGAGGAGAAGGGACTCGACCTCGCGGCGCGCGAGACCGCGCGATGCGACGCCTGGCCGGTCGGCGACGCCGCGCGGATCCGGCAGGTCCTGCTCAACCTGGTCGGCAACGCGGTGAAGTTCACCGAGAAGGGAAGCGTGGAGGTCGAACTGTCCACGGTCTCCATCGGCCGCCAGACTGTCGTGCTGCGGGTCGCCGTGCGCGACACGGGCATCGGCATCGCGCAGGAGAAGCAGGACCGGGTGTTCGAGCAGTTCTCGCAGGCCGAGGGATCCACGTCCCGCCGGTTCGGCGGCACCGGGCTCGGGCTCACCATCTCGCGACAGCTGGTGATGCTGATGGGTGGCACGATTTCGGTGTCGTCGGTGCCCGACCAGGGATCGGAGTTCGTGGTCAACGTGCAGTTGCCGGCGGCGCACGCCCGGCCCGAGCGGCCCACGGGCCCGCGGCTCCCGGCCGGCACGCGGGTGATCGCATGCACGCCGCTCGCGGCCACGCGGGCCGCGCTCGGCGAGATGTGTGCACGCGAGCGCCTCGCGGTGGAGCCCTGTGCCACGGCTGCCGAGGCCGGCACGTTGCTCCGCAAGGGCGACCGATACGCCGCCGTGTTCTGCGACGCCGGTCCGCTCGACGGTCCGCACCCGCTGAGCGGGTTCGGCGTTCCACTCATCCTCCTCACCACCGTCCACCGGCCGCTCAACAACTCGACGCTTTCGATGGCCGGTGCGGCAGCACAACTGCGTCGTCCGGTGCGCCAGGACCACCTGTCGGAAATCCTGGCCTCGCTGGCCACCGGGGCGCTGCGCAACCCCAGCTCGTCCGAGGCCCCGACGGCCTCCGCGGCTGCGACGCCTCAGGCAATTGCGGCAACCGCTCCCGCTGCCCGTCCCGCCACGCCGCCCGACCCCACCGCTGCCGGAGGCACGTCGCCCGCCGCACCACCCGCCGCGACTGAAGCCGGCCGGGGCGCGGATGCGGCATCCATTCTCGTCGTGGACGACGTCGAGTTGAACCTGGTGGTCGCCAAGGCCATGCTGGCGTCGCTTGGCGTCGAGGTACGAACCGCCAGCGGCGGCGAAGCCGCGCTCGACCTGCTGTCGCACGACCGGGTGGACCTGGTCCTGATGGACTGCCACATGCCGGGCCTCGACGGCTACGAGGTGACACGCCGCGTGCGTGCCTCGCCAGGCCCGAACCGGGAGACGCCCATCATCGCCCTCTCCGCCAGCGCCTTTGCCGCCGACAAGGATCGCGCCATGGCCAGCGGGATGAACGACTTCGCCACGAAGCCGATCGAGCTCGCCGCCCTGCGCGCGCTCCTCGACCGGTGGACGCAGGCGGTGCGCGCATGACGGAATGGCGGGGCTGGCGGCAGTCGGCGCTGGTGCAAAACGTCCTGCTCCGCGTGGTGGTCTACTACGCGATTATGGGCTCCCTGGCGTGGCTCCTGCGCGAGTACACGCCGACGGCGTGGGGCGTGCTCGGCAGCGACGACCTCGGCATCTTCGCCGGCGGCGCGTCCAAAAAGGACATCACCACGGCACCGATGTCGAGTGGCGCCACCGCGCTCCCGGCCCTCGTGGCGATGGCCACCGCCTTCGTCACGGCGCTGCCCATGGCGTGGATCTACACGCTGACGCGGCACAAGAAGGGTTACCAGCAGTCGGTCGTGCAGACCCTGATCATCCTGCCGTTCGTCATTGCCGGCATCGTGGTGCTGGTCAAGCACTCCATTCCCCTCGCCTTCTCGCTCGGGGGAATCGTGGCCGCCGTCCGGTTCCGGACGAGCCTGGACGACACGAAGGACGCGGCCAACGTCTTCGTCGCCACGGGCATCGGCATGGCATCGGCCGTCGCCCCGCCGGTGGCCTGGGTGCTTTCCGTGTTCTACAACGCCCTCGCGACGTTCATGTGGTACACCGATTTCGGCCGCATGCCCGCCGCGCTCGAAGGCAAGCACGCCGAGCGCGCCCTCGAGCGCGCGCTCGCCGTATCGAACCGCACGGGGATGTTCGTCGCGCGGCTCGACGAGGAAGTGCTCGACAACCTGTCGCCCGAGCAACTCGAGGCCGTCGCCGACCGCGCGTGGCGCAAGCGCAAGCGCGCGGCGCCCGAGCTCGCCGACGACGCGCGGCCCGCCGTGGACTACCTGCTGCGCATCCGCTGCACCGACGTCGACGCCACGCGCGCCGCGTGCGAGGCCCAGTTCACCGGGCTCTTCAGCCGCTGGAAGTACGTTGGCAAGTCCAAGGAGGACGGCTTGCGCGTCGTCGAGTATGCCGTCGCACCGCTCGACGCCGTCACGCCCGGCGTGGTGAAGGAGATCCTCCGGGGCGTTCCCGGCGGCCTGGTCAAGGAAGTCGAACTGCGGCAGTGACCGCCCGGCCGCCGCGCCTCACCCGCATCGTTCCCCAGTCGCAGGAGGCATTCGTGCGCCATCGCCCCGCCGCCCTCGCCGCCCTCGCCACCGCCGGCCTCTGCCTGACGGCCGCCGATGCCGCCGCCCAGCGCCTCTTTCGCAGCACGGCGCCCGTGGAGGTCACGTTCACCACGTCGCTCAAGAAGCTGGTCGGTGAGCGCGATTCCACCCGACTCAACCCGTACGGCGCGCTGATGACGTACAAGGACTCGAGCGGCAAGGAGGCCAGCCTCCCGGTGGTCCTGCGCGCGCGCGGGCATTTCCGGCGACAGGCCCGCAACTGCTACTTCCCGCCGATCCGGTGGGACGCCAAGCGCGCCGACGTGCAGGGCACTCTGTTCCAGGGCCTGACCCGGATGAAGATCACCACCGAATGCCGGCCCGGGAACGCCGACTACCAGCAGTACATCCTCGCCGAGTACGCCGTCTACCGCGCGTACCAGGTGGTCAGCCCGCTCCATTTCCGCACGCGCCTCGCACGCATCACGTACAAGGACTCGGCGAAGGCGACGCCCGACGTGACGTCGTGGGCATACTTCATCGAAGACGACGGCGAGATGGCCCGCGACAACAACATGAAGGTCGTCGATCAAAAAGGCGCGCTCTTCGAAGACCTCGACCAGCGGCAGCTGATGATCACCACGCTGTTCGAGTACATGGTCGGCAACACCGACGTCTCGATTTCCGGACTCCACAACATCGTGCTGCTGCGCGACAGCACGGGCCTCGCTATTCACCCCGTGGCCTACGACTTCGACTTCTCGGGCCTCGTGAACACCCGGTACGCCACGCCCGACCCCAGGCTCGGGATTCGCCGCGTCACCGACCGGCTGCACCGCGGCCCGTGCAAGCCGCTGGACGAATGGAAGCCCGTGTTCGCCTACTTCCAGTCGAAGCGCGCGGCAATCGACAGCGTGTACGGCACGATCCCGGACCTGAGCCCGGGCCGTGCCAAGGACGCCAGGTCGTACCTCGACGACTTCTGGAAGGTCATCGCCAACGACCGCGACGCGAAGGCCGAAATCGTGGACCGCTGCCAGAAACTCGGGATGTGACGACGCGTGGCCGGCACGCGCCTAAATTGCCGGCATGAAACGGACAATCCTCCTGGGCACCATGCTGGCCGTGGCCGCCGCGCCCTCCGCGCTCGCCCAGGCCGCGGCCCCGCCGCCCGCGCCGCCCGCTGGCTGGACGCTCGGCGGATCGGTGGACGCAGCCTACGTGAGCGCCACCGGCAACAGCGAGGTGACCACCGTGAGCATCGGCGACAAGCTCGCCGCGAGCCGCGGCAACTGGACGCTGCGGCAGATGTTCGCTTACGTGTACGGCAAGACCGACGGCACCGAGAGCGCCAACCAGCTCCGCGCCGGACTGCGCGCCGAATACCGGATCACCGACCGGTTTTCCGGGTTCGCCGCCGTGAACTACGAGCGCAACCCGTACGCCGGCTTCTCGCGGCGCGTGGACGAGCTGTTCGGCGCACAGTGGCGCGCGCTCGCCACCTCGGGCGACAGCGTGATGTTCGACGCCGGCGGCGTCTACACGCAGCAGGCCAACACCGACGGCACGTCGTCCGCCTCGCCGTCGGCCCGCGCGGCGATGGGATACAAGCACCTGTTCGGCGGCAAGTCGCACTTCAGCCAGAACGTCGAGTACGTGCCCAACCTCACGGAGTCGGGGGAGTACCGGATGAACTCGGAGAGCGCCCTCGTGGCCCCGCTCTCCGGCCGCATCAGCCTTCGCCTCGGCTACCTCGTGCAGTACAACAGCCGCCCGCCCACGACCTTCGGCACCACGGACCGCATCTTCACATCGGGCTTGCAGGTCGCGTTCTGAGCGTCGCGCCGGCGCGCGCAACGTAACCCGTTCGTGACCCGCGCCGGGGCGCCCATCCGGGCGCCCCGGCGTATCATTTGGGCATGCTCCCCGCCCTCCTGCTTCCGCTCCTCCAGGCGCAGGCGCAGCAGCCGCCCGCGCCGCCCCGCCGGTCGGTGCCCGACTCGGGCGTCGTCACCTTCGAGCAGCGCGTCACGCCCGCGGGCGTGCAGAGCGTGTTCAACGGCCGTGTCGCCGCCGTCCGCTTCGGCATCAATCCCGGCGAGATCTGGGTCGGCGCGCCCGGGGGAGCGTACCGGCTCTCCTGGCGCGAGAATCGCGTCATCGCCAGCGCCCGGTTCGACGGCACGCCCGGCGTGCACGGCATCGCGATCGATCGCACCGGCGGCCACGCGCTCTTCAGCACGGTCGGCCGGCGCCCGGAGGACGTGGCCGCCACCATCCCCGGCGCGCAGCGGCCCCGCGCACCGTCGGTGTCGCAGGTGTTCGCCTATGACGCCACCGGCGCCGTGCCCCGGAGAGCCGGCGGCGACGACAGCGCGGCCGTCGCGTTCAACGTAAACCGGCTCGGCGACTACATGTCGGGCGGACTCGCCGTCGCGAGCCGTGCCAACGCCGCTGGCCGTCGCGTCGTCGTCCTGCCGCTCCCCGCGAACGACCGCGTCGAGGTGCTCGACGCCGCGTCGGGCGCGCGCCTCGCCACCATCCCCACCGGCGTCCTGCCCGTCGCCGCCGTCGTGGCCGATGACGGATCGGAGGCCTGGGTCTCCGTGTACGGCGGGCCGAAGCCGCGCCCCGGCGAGCGGCAGGCCCCGCAGCAGGACGGCTACGCGCGCGCCGAGCCCGTGCGCGTGGACCCCCGGGGCATCGCGCGCGAGGGCTACGCGGCGCGCCTCGACCTCGTCGCCGGCCGCGTGACCGACAGCGTGCCTGTCGGGCGCCACCCCGGCGCCATGGCGTGGGACCTCGCGCGGCACCGCCTCTACGTGCCGAACGCCAACTCCGACTCGGTGACGGTCGTCGACACCCGCGAACGCCGCCGCATCGGTGGCTTCGCCATTGCCCCGTTCCGCGAGCGGAAGGCCGGGCTCGCGCCCACGTCGGCCGCGCTCGCGCCCGATGGCGCGACCCTCTACGTCACGCTCGGCGGCGTGAACGCCGTGGCCGTGTACGACGTGTCGCGCGGCGACGCGGCGGCGGCACTGCGCGGGCTCATCCCCACCGGCTGGTACCCGTCCACCGTCGACGTCAGCCCGGACGGCCGCACCATCGCCGTCGGCACGCTGCTGGGCGTGGGGTCGGGCGAGGGGCGCGTGGGCGGCCGCGACGGCCGCAACGCCCTCGCCGCCCGCGGTTCCGCGAACGTCATCGCCGTGCCGACCGAGGCGGAGTTGCTGGCCTACACCACGAGCGTCGCGCAGAACGTGCGGCTGCACCTGGCGTCGGGCGACGGCGCGCCGGCCGCCCTCGCGCCGCGCGCCAACGTGGCGGCGCGCGCCGTGCCCGAGCGCCCCGGCGAGCCGTCGCGCATCCACCACGTGGTGTTCATCATCCGCGAGAACCGCACCTACGACCAGGTGCTCAGTGACCTCGACCGCGGCGCCCGCGACTCCACGCTGCTCATGTACGGCCGCGACGTGACACCCAACGCCCACGCCCTCGCCGAGCAGTTCGTGACGCTCGATCATTTCTTCGCGACCGGCGGGAACTCGGCCGACGGCCATCACTGGCTGACGCAGGCCAACGAGACCGACTACCCGATGTGGCCGCTGTACTACGGCCGGAGCTACCCGTCCGAGTCGAGCGACCCGCTGGCCTATTCGTCCGGGGGCTTCCTGTGGGAGGCCGCGGAATCCAAGGGCAGGTCGGTGCGCGTGTTCGGCGAGTTCGCGCCCCCGCCCAGCGATTCGCTGCCCGCGGTGCGCCGGCGCCTCCTCGACGCGTACCGCGACCGCTCGTCGCACGGCGCGGCGTGGTTCCGCGCCGAGCTGCGGAAGATGTACGACACGCGCTCGTCCATCCCCTCGCTCGACAAGGTGCTGGTCCGCGAATATCCGGGGTGGACGCAGGAATCGCCGGACGTCGCCAAGGCCGACGTGATCCTCGAGCACCTCAAGGAGTGGGAAGCGGCGCACCGGATGCCCAACCTGGTGATGGTCATCCTGCCGAGCGATCACACCGTGGGGACGTCGCCCGGCTGGAACACGCCGAAGGCGATGGTCGCCGACAACGACCTGGCCCTTGGCCGGATCGTGGAGGGGCTGTCGCACTCGTCGTTCTGGAACGACATGGCCGTCCTCGTGGTGGAGGACGACGCACAGAACGGCGTGGACCACATCGACGGTCACCGCACGGTGGCGCTCGTGGCGAGCCCGTACGCGCGCCGGGGCGTGGTGGACAGCACGTTCTACACGCAGCAGGGGATGGTGAAGACGATCGAGCTGATGCTCGGCCTGCCGGCC
>JAYEKC010000107.1:0-4710 GCA_034716715.1 Gemmatimonadota bacterium
GCTCGACGTCAGGCCGCGCCCCGGCGCGCCTCCGACGGTCGTCATCGCCCACACCACCAAGGGGAAGGGCGTCTCGTTCATGGAGAACACGGTGCTGTGGCACTACCGCACCGCGCGCGGTGAGGAGTTCGACGCGGCGCTGCGCGAACTGGAGGCCGGCGAATGAGGGACGTGTTCGTGCGGTCGTTGATGGAGGAGGCCGAGCGCGACCCGCGTATCATGCTGATCACGGGCGACCTCGGCTTCGGCGTGCTCGACAAGTTCCAGCAGCGCTTCCCGAAGCAGTTCATCAACGCCGGGGTGGCCGAGCAGAACATGACCGGGCTCGCCACCGGCCTGGCGCTCGAAGGGCGCGTCGTGTTCACGTACTCGATCGCCAACTTTCCGATCCTGCGGTGCCTCGAGCAGATCCGGAACGACGCCGCGTACCACGACGCGAACGTCAAGGTGGTGTCCATCGGTGGCGGGTTCAGCTATGGTGCCCTCGGCATGTCGCACCACGCCACCGAGGACCTCGCGATTCTCCGGGCCTTGCCGCAGGTCAGCGTGTTCGCGCCCGGCTGCGACTGGGAGGTGCACCACGGCACCAAGGCGCTGATCGCCGCGCCCGGCACGTGCTACCTGCGGCTCGACAAGAGCACGGCGGGCGATACAGGTGGTGCGAACGAAGCGTTCAAGCTCGGTCGGGCCCGCGTGGTGCGGCGCGGGGCGCGAGTGGCCATCGTGACCTGTGGTGGCATCCTTGGCGCCGTGCTCGCCGCCGCCGATGCCGTGGCCACCCACGGGCTGCAGCCGACCGTCGTGAGCATGCACACGCTGCGGCCGTTCGACCGCGACGCGTTGCTCGAACTCGCCGCGTCGCATACGGCGATCCTTACCGTCGAGGAACACGTGCGCAATGGCGGGCTGGGCAGTGCGTGCGCCGAGGTCCTGCTCGATGCTGGCGCTTCGCCGCGATTTCGTCGGTTGGCCAACCCCGGCGACGAGTACGTGTCGGTGGTGGGGAGCCAGGACTACCTGCGCGCGCAATGCGGGCTGGACCCCACCGCCATTGCGACCGCCATTCGCGAGTTGGCAGTCGGCTGACGCTGCCGCATTGCGACGGCCGAAAAATGGGCGCGCAGGGACTCGAACCCCGGACCTCTGCTGTGTGAAAGCAGCGCTCTAACCAGCTGAGCTACGCGCCCGAACGAAGAGCAGGAAAGCTAACCGCGGCGCCAACCCCGGCAAAGGACCGCGTACCTTGTCTGGGTGACCGGAAATCACCCCGCGAAACCCGCCGGCCGGCGCGGGCTGCCACGATGGGTCCGGGCCGCGCTCCTCGCCGCCAGTGGGGCAGTGGCCCTCGCCCTCGCCGCCCGCGCCTGGCTGCTCCGCGACCCCGTGCCGTACTTCGAGGCCCGCCGCACCCGGGTCGCGAACGTCGCCGAGGGGCCGGTGAACCGCGCCGGCGACGCCCTCGACCAGGACGTCACCGTCACCGGCGCCAACGGCCTCCGCGTGGAAATGCGCATCCGCCGCCGCGCCGACACCCGCCCGGGCACCCGCCAGCCCCTCTTCGTGCTCCTTGGCGGCGCCACCAACGGCAAGGAATCGGCGTCCCTCGTGGGCGACCCGCAGGGCCTCCTCGTGGCCTCCCTCTCATACCCCGTGTACGGCAACGACCGCGCCACGGGCCTCGCCGTCATCCCCGAGGTGCCGGCCTTCCGCCGCGCCATCTGGGACACTCCGCCCACCGTGATGCTCGCCCTGGACTACCTCCTCGCACGCCCCGACGTGGACACCACCCGGGTGGAACTCGTCGGCGCGAGCTTCGGCGCGCCCTTCGCCGCCGTCGTGGGCGCGCTCGACCACCGCGTCACCCGCGTGTGGCTGGTGCAGGGTGGGGCCAATCCGCGCGCCCTCATCGACGTCGGCCTCCGCGAGGAGATTCGCTTTGCCCCGGCGCGCGCGTTCGTCGCCTCACTGGCCAACGTCCTCGCCTCGGGCCCCAGGTTCGACCCCGCCCGCTGGGTGGGCCGCATCAGCCCGCGCCCCGTGGTGATGATCAACACGGAACAGGACGAACGCATCCCTCGCGCGAGCGCCGAGCAGCTCCACGCCGCGGCCCGCGACCCGAAGCAGGTGGTGTGGCTCCCGGGGCTCCACATGCAGCCGAATCGCCCGGACGTGTTGCGGGCCCTGGTGGACGCGGTGTTTCAGAGACTGCGGTGAACAGCGGGGAACGACGGGGAGCGGGGGAGCGGGGAGGGAACGGCGGGAACGACGGGAAGGGCGGGAGATGCAACAGCGGGGGAAACCACGGCGGCCAGACCCGTTCCCGTCAGCCCGCCGTCAGACGTTCACCGCCCGCCGCGCGGAACTGAGCAAGTGTCTGACGCTTGTTGGTCGAATACGGGCGCGCCGCGGTCCTTCACGAAGGCGACGGTCGGTGAGACGGGGGCCTGACGGCGTGGACACACGTTTCCGTTGCTTGCTCTGGAGGATGTCGTCGTGCGCTGCGTCCCTGCTATCGCTCACTTGCGAAGGTTGCGCCGTATACCGCCGCCCCGGTTACGCGTGGCGCTGGCCGTCATTGTGGCAGCAGCGTGCTCAGGCGGGAATGACGGACCTACCGCTCCAAAGCTGGGGGAACCAAAGGCCCCTGGCACCCCTCAACAGCCAGTAGCCCCGCCCCCGCCGACGATGGTGGCACCTATAGCCGTCACGCCGGCCGCCTTTTCCGCCTCAACCGTGTACTTGAAATCTTCTGTGCAGGCCGACTCGGTCGCCGCACGGGGGCAGTCGGTGTCGCTGAACGTGTCGTCCGATCAGACCCAAGTCTTTGTCGTGTCCGACCCGTCAGGACGTGCGCGAGCACTTGGCATCAGCATTCCCGGAGGTGTGTACGGAGGCGCCGCAGCTGACGGTTCCACCACGGTCAAGGCGATGTTTCTCTTCGTTCCCGGGTTTCCGCGAGCCACGCCTGGCGCCGCGGCACTGGCCCTGTCTCAGGTTGAGCAGCTCTCCTGCTTCAAGACGCTATCGGCTACGGCGACCTCCGTCCTGTCAACCCAGCCGCTAGACGCCTTGCTGCAGTCGTCCGACTTCGCGTCCGGCCTAAGTGCCTGCGTGGACACGTATTTCCGCTCGCCGGGATTCGGGGTTGTTTCAGGTCTCCTCGGTGACGCGGCGATCACGTGGCAAATGCCGGTCAACGGAATCGAACTTGAGCGGACGGGTTCGCCCGGGCGGCGCGTATTTGTGCTCCGGAACTATGCATACCGCGCAGTAGACCTCTATCGCAGGGCGTTCATGGCCGATGGGAACTGGTCGGCCCCGGAACTTGTGCAATCGGCAATTGGTGGCGGAAGCAAGATGAGTTGGGGTTCGTTCGCCACCGGCATCCTTCCATCCCCAACCGTCTTTAGCGATTCAAGGCCGTTCCCGTATCCAGCGAACCGGGCCGAGTACTGGGTAATTGGGCAAAGCAAGCTCGCCATTAGCGCTCCGCCGGCCGGCATTCCAAGCGTCAGCGGCGCCGCCCTGTGGGGGACGTACTGGACCTATGGCATTGAGCCGGCTATTGACCTTGCATTCCCGTTCATGACGTCTTCGTGCATCGAAGGCGTGATGAAGGCGGGATGGGATCTCTTGAAACTCGGCGAAACGCTCTCCGCCAGCGTCAACTCGGTAGATGAGTTCTCCAAGGCCCTGCTCAACTCTACTGCGACGCTCGTTGACTACGCGTATCAGTCGGGCGATGGGCTTGCCAAATGCGTCGATCCGTCCACAGTGGCCTCCAAGACGATCGCGGGCACGATCCTCAAGGCGGTCGGCGCCGGGTTCGCAGGGTTCAACTACACCGGGTTACTGATGAGCGTCACCGTGTCGACGGCGACCGCCGCATCGTACGACTTCGAGCTTGATTCGTATGCCCTGCGCGGCGTGTCAGGATCCGGGCAGTCAGGTGTTGTGGGACAGCAGCTCTCAGCGCCACTATCGGTCCAGCTCGTTGATGCAGCTGGTGGGCCGGTTGTTGGGGCAAAAGTGTACTGGGGCGTCGCATCGGGGGGCGGGTCGCTGTCGTCGAGTCCAACCACCACAGATGTCAGTGGAATTGCGCGTACGTCGTGGACCCTCGGAACGACTGTCGGTGAGCAGCGCGCGACCGCTGAGGCATATGCAACGTCTGATATCGTGACGTTCACTGCCAGCGCCCTCAGCGCTTCCGTGACGATTTCCGGGCGGATCACCGCCTCGTCCCAGCCGCTTTCAGGTGTCGCGTTATCCGCCACGGGCGGCCCGCCCGCGGCAATGTCGGGGACCGACGGGACATACCTGATTGCGGCATCCACAGGCTATTCCGGTTCGGTCACGCCATTGAAGGCAGGATGCACGTTTGCTCCAGCGTCTCGATCGTACGCGAACGTAACGTCGTCGCAAACCGGTCAGGATTTCGTTGCGACCTGTGGAGCCGGTACGGGGGGACTCTCTCTCTCGGTAGTAGGCCTGCCGACCAACGTGGCAGGCAATGTCACGGCGGCCGGGCCGGCAGGTGTTTCTGTGAACTTCACTACGTCCGCCCTGCAATCCGGACTGCCGGCTGGGGTATACACGATTACCGCTGCTCAGGTAGTCGCTGGTGGGCAGACTTGCGTTCCGAACCCCGCAAGCCAGGTCGCGACGATCGTTGCCGGGGCCACTACGTCGGCAACCGTCGTGTACACT
>JAYEKC010000108.1:0-599 GCA_034716715.1 Gemmatimonadota bacterium
GCACCCGGCCATCCATGCTGACGGTTACCGCACGTCCGGCGTTAAGGACAACACCGCTGTCGGTGGCCGTGGTCACCCGCACTGACCCTTCGGTGACCGCCACCACGACCCCGGCGCCCTCGTCCTAGCGCACTCCAAAGACGCTCCCGATGTCGGTGACGGTCACGCCGCCGACGTGGACGGTGAACGGGCGCGTGGCGTCGTGCTGCACCGTGAAGGCGGCCTGACCTTCCAGCGTGACCGTGCGTTCCCGGTCGTACGACGCCGGCACGACGAGCCGGCTTCCCGCGCCCAGGATGGCGCGCGAGCCGTCGCCCAGCGTGACCGAATCGATCTCGCCCGTGCCCGTCGCCACGACTCGCGCCGGCGCCGGTGCGGCCGCGTCGCGACGCTCGCGCGTGGCGTACAGGCCGGCGGCGATGATGATGGCCGCCGCGGCGGCGAGTCCGCGCGCCGTCCAAGACCGGCGACGGAAGCGGGCGTGGTCCCCTGCCGCCGCTTCCACCGGAACACGCGACGCGCCGGGCTGGTACATGCGCTCATGCACTCGCGCCAGCGCGCCCTCGACGTCGACGCCGGCCCGGCCGGAAGCGCCGAGC
>JAYEKC010000108.1:609-4704 GCA_034716715.1 Gemmatimonadota bacterium
ATTCGCGGCGAGCCAGGTGCGCACCGCGGCCGACTCGTCGGGCGGGCTCTCGCCGGCGAAATGCCGCGCGATCGCCTCCCAGCCGGGGTCGGTGGGCAGGTTGCCGGGAGTGGACGCGTGATCCGTCATGGCGCTAAGGTGACACGCAACCCGAACGTTACCCCGTCGCCCGGCGCCCCTCAATCGACCCCGATGGACGATCGCGCCATCCTCGCACGCCTCCGGATGGGGGACGAACAGGCGTTCGACGCCTTGTTTCGGGAGTTCTATGCGCCGCTCGTGGGGTTCGCCGAGGCGTTGCTGCACGTGCGCCAGGCGGCCGAGGAGGTGGTGCAGGACGTCTTCCTCGAGGTGTGGCGGCGGCGCGAGTCCCTTCAATTGGAAGAGACGTGGCGGGCGTACCTGTATCGTGCCACCCGCAACCGGGGGCTCAACGAACTGCGCCACGAACGGGTGAAGTTGAAATCAGAGCCCATGCTCCGCGTGCCCGAGGCGGTGGAGCCCAGCGGGCAGGACGAACTCGAGGTGGCCGAGCTCGAGGTGGCCTTTCGCCGCGCCCTCGCAACGCTCCCCGAGCCCGTGCGGGAGGTGTTCGAGCTGAGCCGGCGCGATGGCCTGCGGTACGGCGAAATCGCCGCGGCCCTCGGCATCTCGGTCAAGACGGTCGAGGCGCGGATGGGGCGCGCGCTCAAGGAACTGCGCGAGCAGCTCGCGGACTGGCTTCCGTCCTGACGTGCTGAAGGCCGCGCTGATGCCGCCGTAGGGTCGTGCGGCGTTGCGGTGTCGGGAGGTGCGAACGCCGGGAGCCACCGCGGCTCGTCCCGGACAAACGCACCTTGAGACCGGAGGCTGGATGCGCACAGCGATGTCGTCCCTCACCGCGTTCGCGGCGACGCTCGCGATCGTCGGATGCACGGAATTCACGAACGGACGGAACCTCGCGCGGTCCGGTACCCTCGACGCCGCGTTCGCAACCGTCCCCGTCGGCTACACCATGGCGCAAACGTCGTACGACGCGTCGGCGGAGGGGTCCGGGCCGCTGTTTCCCGGCGGGCCGATGCACGGGCTTGGCCGCGGCCCCGGGCCGGGAATGGGCGCGGGCTTCGGCGGCATGATCGGTGGTGGACTCGGCGGTGACTTCCTCGGCGGCCGGGGATTGGGACCCGATTTCGGGCACGGGCCGCGCGGCGACCCGGATGCGAACTCCACGTCGTGCACGTTCAACGCCGCCAGCGGCCGGGCGGAATGTGCGCCGGTCACGGAGCGGGGCCTGACCGTGACGCGGTCCATCGCCTGGTCCGACGCCAGCGGCGCCGTGCAGTCGGCATTCGACAGCGTGACGACCAATACCATCAACACCCGCGTCACCGTGACGGGCACCGTCACCCGGCGCGACAGCGCCACGTCCACGATCAACGCGTCGAGCAACCGGACGGTGGGCGGCCTCGCCAAGGGCAGCACGGCACATACCGTCAGCGGCACCGCGGCGGGCAGCGAGGTGACGACGGGCAAGGACACGGCCGGGACGTTCACGGCGTCGCGGGTGTCGGCGGACACGATTGCCGGCGTGCGGATCCCCGTGAGCGACACCGGGCGCACGTATCCCACGGCGGGCACCATCACGCGCGTGATGTCGGTGACCGTCACGCGGTCAGGCGGCGTCACGACGTCGTCACGCCGTGAAGTGATCACCTACGACGGCAGCGCCACGGCCAGGATGGTGATCACGCAGGACGGGACCACTCGGACGTGCACGCTGCCGCTGCCGTTCGGGCGGCCGACCTGCTCGTAGGCGCAGGTCGCCTGGCGGGCGTCGCCGGCGGGTGGGGGCCGGCGGCGACCGTCAGGTCATCGCGTACACCACGAGGTTGACCGCGAATTTCGTGTTGTCCTTTGTACGGAAGCGCTTGTTCCGCCACGAATAGTCCCACTCGCAGCCGTAGTCCTGGTTCGTGTACACGACACCCAGGCGGCCGTTGTGCTCGACGCCCCGCACGTAGTCGTGCACCACGTTGTCGCCCCACCCGTTGATCTCGTGGCTGGTGCGCGGCGGCCCGTCGAAGAGGAAGAACGAGCGGTAGATCGCGTGCGACGCCGGCACCTTGGCCAGCGTGCCCGCGCCGGGGAACGTGCGGCGCATCTCGGCCTCGAACGACCTGGCGTACAGGCCGTTCACGTCGTGGTTGCAGTCGTCGGAGAAGAGGAGGCCGCCGTTCCCGACGAAGCGCGCCAAGCCGCGGCGCTCCCGCTCGCTGAACCGCACGAGCTTGTGGCCGGTCATGAACAGGAAGGGGAACGCGTCGAGCTCGGTGGAGTCGGCGGAGACGACGACTTCCTGCTGCTGCACGGGGATCGTGGTGTACTGCATCACGGCGTCGAGCACGTTCGCCGCGACCTTGGGGTTGTAGTCCCAGTCGCCGGAATCGTAGCGGAGCCGGGCGAACTCGAACTCGCCTCCCGTCGGCGCGCCGCCCCGTCGCAGGCCGCCCTGTGCGCGCGCGCCGGCCCGCGCCTGATCGCGCACCTGCGCTGCCGCCGCGAACGGCGCGAGCACCAGAGCGCCGGCCAGCGATTCGAGGAACGCGCGACGGGAGCGTGTCATGAATCCCCATCCCCAATCTCGATTTCCCGTTCCCCCGCTCCCGTCATTGTTTGTACACCGCTCCACCCTTCATCACGAACCCCACGTGCGACGCCTCCGTGCGCGTGATGTCCTTCGTCGGGTCGCCGTCCACCGCGATCAGGTCGGCCATGAGGCCCGGCCGCACCGCGCCAATCCGGTCTTCCAGGTGGAGCACCTTCGCGTTCACGCTCGTCGCCGCGCGGAGCACGGCGGCGGGCGTCATCCCGTAGTCCACCATCAGCTTGAGCTCGAGGGCTTCCGTGCCGTGGGTGAACACGCCCACGTCGCTGCCCGCGCAGATCGTGACGCCCGCGTCGAGCGCCGCCCTGAACGACGCGCGCTTCCGCTGCACGCCTGCCGGTTCGGGCTGCGACGCGGGGTTCCAGCCCGCGTACTGCGCCGTTGAATAGCCGGCCGCGAGGGTGGGGCAGAGCACGACGCCCTTCTCCTTCATCAGGGCGAACACTTCCGGCGTCCCGCCGTCGCCGTGCTCGATGTCCTCGACGCCGGCCATCACGGCGCGCCGCATTCCCTCGGGCGTGGACGAGTGCGCCACCACCGCACGCCCCGAGGAACGCGCCGTCTCGACCATCGCGCGCAGCTCGGCCTCGGAAAAGGTGGGGGCAGTCTCGCCGTTCGGTCCCCAGCGGTAGTCCGCGTAGACCTTGATCCAGTCGGCGCCATGCGCGATCTGGTCGCGCGTCACCCGGATGACGTCCTCGGGGCCGTTCGCCTCCTGCGCGCCCTGCGGCGGGTCGAACGCGAAGTCCGTCCGCTTCGGCGCGTAACTGCCGGTGGCGACGATCGCGCGCGTGGTGACCACCATACGCGGGCCGGGGATGATGCCCTGGTTCACCGCCGACTTCAGCCCGACGTCGGCATATCCGGCGCCCTCAGTGCCGAGGTCGCGGATGGTCGTCCAGCCGGCCAGCAGCGTGTTGCGCAGGTGGTTCGTGGCGCGGGCCACGCGCACCTCGAGCGGCTCGCGCAGCACCTGGTCGTTCCACGGCGCCTCGTTGTACGGGTGCAGGAGCACGTGCGAGTGGTTCTCGATGAGGCCCGGCATCAGCGTCGCGCCGGGCAGGTCCACGACCTTCGCCCCGGCGGGCGTTCCCACCGTGGCCGCGGGGCCGGCAGCCGCGATCGTCGCGCCGCGCACCAGCACCGTCCATCCGGTGTGTGCCGCGTCGGACGTGCCGTCCCAGACCGCCGCGGGCCGCAGCAATACGAGCGAGTCCGCCCAAAGCGCCCCCGTCGGCAACGGCCGCGCGGCCGCTCCGCGACCCGCTGGCGTTCCCGCCCGGCCGCCGGCCGCGCCGCCGCGCTGCGCCTGCAGGGCCGGCGCGGCGCCCGCGATCACGATCGTGGCGGCCGCGGCCGCCGGTTGCCAGCATGGGATCGATCACGATAATCTCCGAATCAGAGATATCCGCCGGAAATTTTAAATAATACTCGACCGGCTGGAAAGTATC
>JAYEKC010000109.1:0-4697 GCA_034716715.1 Gemmatimonadota bacterium
GACCAGGGGTGCGTGATCACGCGCAACGTGATGGCCGAGAACCCGGCGGACGTGACGTGGAGCTCGTGGCTCAACCAGCCCACGGCCCAGCTCTACCACCTCTCGGTGGATTACCGCTTCCCGTACTGGGTGACCGCCGCGCAGCAGGATTCGGGCGCCGTGGCGGTGCGCAGCCGCGGCAAGTTCGCCGAAATCTCGATGCGCGACTGGGAGCCGATCGGTGCGGGCGGCGAGAGCGGGATGACCGCGGGCGACCCGCTGCACCCGGGCATCGTGTTCGGCGGAACGGGGCAGCGGTACGACCTCGAGGCGAACCGGCCGATGCCGGGCACGACGTCGCCCACGACGCCGGGCGACGACCGCGCCGACTGGACGCAGCCGCTCGTGATCTCGCGCGCCGACCCGCGCGCGATGTACTACGCCAGCCAGTACGTGTACAAGACGACGGATGGCGCGAAGACGTGGGCGAAGATCTCCGGCGACCTGACGCGGCCGGAGGGCCCGCCCCCACCGAACCTCGATGCGGCCGCGGCCGGGCACACGGACCGCAACGGCAAGCGCGGCGTGGTGTACGCCGTGTGCCCCTCGCCGCTCCTCGTACCGATGGTGTGGGCCGGCACCGACGACGGCCGCATCCACGTCACCACGACCGACGGCCGCACGTGGAACGACGTGACGCCGCGCGAGGTGGGCGCGTGGAGCCGCGTGACGTGCGTCGAGGCGTCGCACTTCGACTTCAACGCCGCGTACGCGAGCGTGGACCGGCACCAGCTGCAGGACTACGAGCCGTACGTCTACCGCACGCGCGACCAGGGCCGCACGTGGCAGCTCGTCACGGCCGGCCTGCCGAAGGGCGTGTACGTGCACGTGGTGAAGGAGGATCCGGTGCGGCAGGGCATGCTCTTCGCCGGCACCGAGCGCGGGGCGTTCGTCTCGCTCGACGACGGCGACCACTGGATGCCGCTGCAGCTCAACCTGCCGGTCACGTCCGTGCGCGATTTCGAGGTGTACCAGAACGACCTCATCGTCGCCACGCACGGCCGCGGCTTCTGGGTGATTGACGACATCGCCGCGCTCCGCCAGGTGACGGACCAGGTGATCGCGCAGGACGCATACCTGTTCAAGCCGAGCGACGTGGTCAACGACCGGCAGGGCGGCGACAACGGGACGCCGCTGCAGAAGGACGAACCGCAGGCGGAGAACCCGCCGGCCGGCGCGTACATCGACTACTACCTCAAGGACGGCGGGAATTCGTCGGTGACCCTCGAAGTGCTCGACGCGGCAGGAACCGTCGTGGCGGCATTCGGCGGTGCGTCGGCTGGAGCGTCGGCCGGGGCCGGGGCCGGCGGCGGCAGGGGAGGGCGCGGCGGAGCGGCGGGCGGAATCCCGAACGTGTCGCCGCGGTGGCGGCCGGCGCCGGAGCCGTTCGCCACGTCGGCCGGGATGCACCGCGTCGCGTGGCTGCCCGTCACGCCGGGCGGCGGCGGGCGCGGGCGCGGCGGCGGCGGAGGCCGGGGTGGTGGCGGCGCAATGCTCACCGGCACGTTCACGGCGCGGCTCACCGTGAACGGGCGTGCGCAGGAGCAACCCTTCAACGTGAAGCTAGATCCGCGCGACTGAGGCGTACGCGCGCCAGGAGGCACGGCTGCTCCGCGTCCCGCCGGATCCCGAGCAGCCGTCCTAAAACGGGCAGGCCGGCGTGCCCGCGGCCCCACACTTGTACGCTGACCACGTGGCGGACCCGCTGAACGCCTGCGGAGTCCCGCTGCTGCTGAACAGCGTGGTGTATCCGTTCCACGACATGGTACCGGTCGAAACTGTCGTCGCCGTCCCAAAGCGGCCGTTCAAGCGGCCGCCGGAGGCACCGGAGCGGCCCTGGAGGGAGCCCTCGCAGCCCGTCCCGTTGATCGAGAACGAAACGAGGTCGCCGGTGACCTGCCCGGAGAGGTGCCACGGCAGCCTGCACGATCCGAACGGAGTCGTCCACTCGTTGGGGCTCATGCTGGTGAGGGTTGCGCCCGTGCACGTTGAAGCCGTGCATCCCGTCAGCGCGACCTTCGCGTGCTGCTGGCTGCCCTTTGAATCTGTGGCGATGAAGTCCCAGATCTCCGTCTTCTGTGACGTGTCCCCCTGCAGCGAGGTGACGCCCGTGATGTCGCTGAGGGGACAGCCCGCGACAGCCAGCAGTGCCACGCCGGCGGTAGCGGTGGCGGCTGCGCGTCTCGCCCGCCTGTACATGCTCCGTTCGCTCATCGATACCTCCCTGATTCGGACTTGCGGCCGGAGGATTGCGACCGCTCCCGGGGAGAATCGTGTCATGCGCTGCCCCGCAGGGTGTCACGAAAGCGTCTGCCGCCGGTCCAGGTTCCGGCGAGGGCCTGTCTCAGGGCGGCACCGTGAGGGCAAAGACACTCGATGTGGCTCCCAACCCATCGCTTCGCAGCTGACCGCCAAGGACGTAAATCGTCCGCCCGATCACCGCAGCGGATGCGTACGCAATGGGAACCGGCAGTGCTGGCTCCGTCCGCCAGGAGTCGGTGGCCGGGTCATACGACTCGACCGTGTCGAGCAGCGTAGCCGTGCCCGCGTGATAGGTAATGCCGCCAATCACGTACAGCCGGCGCCCAACGAGAGCCGCGGCCGCGACGGACCGGGCGGTTGGCATCGATGCGCGCCGCGCCCAGCGATGCGCATGCGGATCGTATGCGACGACGGTCGCAGACGCGTCAGTTCCGGGCGTCCAGCCCCCGACGAGGTAAATGACACCGTCAATCACGCCGGCCGCCATCGCTCCGCGAGGTTCGGGCAGGGGGTCGCCGGCATGCCAGCGGACTGTTCCCGGGTCGAATACGTCCACCTGCGTGTAGTGCACGGTGCTGCTGGTGTTCCACCCGCCAAGCACATAGACGCGTCCATCGGCGACGACCGACGCGGCGTGGCATCGGGCCACGGGAGCACTCGGCAGCACGGCCCACGCGCTCCTGGTGACATCGAACGCGTCCACGCGATCTGTGCAGTAGCCGCGCGCGTTGCCACCAACGAGATAGAGCGTCGGCCCGACGGCCGCGGCATTCGTGGATGTGAACGTGCGACCCAGGGGTGCCGGTGGCAGGGTCGACCACTTGGCCGAGGAAGTATCGAACGCTTCGCTGGAACCAAGAAAGGTGGCATCCCGCTGGCCGGCGATCACGTAAACCCGGGCCCGGTAGGCGAAGGCGACTGTCCCTGTGCGCGCTGTCGGCATCTCGGCCGGCAGGCGTCGCCATGCGGCGGCAGCCGGTGGGCTGCCAACGCTTCCGGCGAGTCGCCCCGGGCCACTCGTGGCCGACGCGGCCTCACCCCGCATTGGCGGGGCGTTCGGCGCTCCACCCGGCCGGGCCGGATCCCGCGGACGCTCACCACCGCACGCCCATGTCGCGATGAAAGCAGCCGTAATCAGGTGCCGCCGTCCGTGCCGGATCCGACGCATCATTCAAGATGTAACGGCCACATCGGCCAATGTCACGACTCTGAATGGCGACCGCACAAGCTTTGCTTTGTTCGGAACGTCGGAGGCGCGCCGGGCATTGGTAACCTTGTGCGATGACATTCCGATGACAATCCTGTTTCACAATCCGTGTACTGTTGAGCCATGAACGCGTCGGACCCTTCGCGTGCAGCCGGTGCAGCGGAGCACAGCCGCCAGCATGGCTTGCTGTGGGCCGCCGTCGTCGTACCGTGCGCCGTACTCCTCGTGACGGGTGTGCGTCTCATGGCGCGCGAGCAGGAACTGCGCGCCAAAGAGGAGTCGGTCGCACGGACGGACTTCGCCGCTGACGCAAGCCGGGCCATCGTCGAGCAACTGCGCGGGATCGTCTTGGCGGAGGCCGTTGCCTTGCAGTCGCCCGAATACGTGGAGAGCGCGACGGCGCTGGCGGGCCGTCTTTCGCCTCGCGGCCTCGCGCTGCCGTGGAACCGTGGCGTGCGCGAATCCGCGCAGGTGGAAGGGGGCTCGATCCTGCGCCGGCGGGCACTGTCACCGGCCGCGTGTCGCGCCGCGGTCTGGACGGCGCTGCCCGCACGGCGTGGGGAGATCCTCGCGCGGTGCGACGAACTGGACCAGGCTGTGCGCCTCGCGGCTGACACGGGCGCGCTAGCCGCCGTCCGCGGTGCGTTCGGCGAGCCGCGTATCATTGCGTGGAATCACGGTCGGTGGCTCGCGGCCATGAGTTATGTCGACGCGGCCGATCCCGTGCTCGTTGCCGTGCGCGTCCCTGACCTCGTACGGGCCGCGGGCGCAGGCTTGGGCGACAGCATTCGCGTGGTCGCCACTCCGCAACCGGGTGCCGTCCCCCTGTCTGCAGGACTTGGAGGGTTGTGGCTCTCCTGGACGGGGCCGCCCATCGCGCGGGGATTCTGGAGCGGTCGTCAGGTGTACCTCGCGGCGACGCTGGCCGTCGTCCTCGGGGCCGCCGCCCTCGCCGCGTTCCTGCTCAGTCGCGACGTCCGCCGGGAAATGCGGCTCGCGAGCGTGCGCCAGCAGTTTGTGGCAAGCGTGTCGCACGAATTGCGGACGCCATTGACCGCGATTCGGATGTACGCCGAGACCTTGCGCGACCGGCGCCTCGACGAGTCAACCCAGGAGGAGTACCTCAACACGATCATTGGCGAGAGCGTACGGTTGAGCCGACTGGTCGATGACGTCCTCGATTTTTCGC
>JAYEKC010000110.1:0-4684 GCA_034716715.1 Gemmatimonadota bacterium
GAAACACCGCGTGCTCACGATCCGGACGGGCACGCTGTCGGCGGCGCTGAAGGCCGGCGTCGCCCTCACCGTCGACGGTGGGGCCTACACCGTGCATGATACCAACCGGCGCGACGACGGACTGCTCACCGACGTCGTGCTCGTCACCTGAGGCGGCGATGATCCTCGAAGGCTGCCGCCTCATCACCGATTGGCTCAACGACGGCACGAACGGCGTGAACGCGCTACTCGGCACCACGCCGCTCGACGCCGGCGACAGCACGCCCGCGGTCCTCGTGTCCATCCTGGATGCCACCCGCGATGGCAACGTCGCGCGCCTCCGGCTCCCGGAGAACCTGCCGGGCATCGCCGTGGTCCCGCTGCCCGTCGAGGGCCTGCAGCCCCACGTCGTGGTGCAGGATTGCGAAGGGGAGCTGCAGCTCGCCCTCCGGATTGCGATGACCAAGGCGCAAACCGAGCAGGGATTTCGCGACACCAGCTACTACCTGCGCACCGTCGTCCGATCGCTGCGGCGGTTCAACGCGGCCACGACTGCTCCCTCGTCGCGGCAGCGGAACAACATCTACCTCGAAGCCTGCTCCGAGCTGCGCATGGTGCAGCTGTGGGAGACGATCGAGGATTCCGTCATCACCGGCGCGGTGCTCGCCACGTATCACGTGCGCGACATGACGCCCACCTGAAGAGGACTGCCCCCATGGCTGAGTTTCACGTCATCAACGGCATCGAAGTCGAGGTCCCGGTCGAGATCGTCTCGCAGGGCCGCGACGCCGTGCAGAAGTGGTACGACGATCAGAAGAAGTCCGCCGCGCGTCCGTCGCCGGCATCCACCTCGATCGCTCGCAAGGGCGAGGAGTAACCCATGGGCGCACCCGCCAAGGTCCTGCACGCGCTCGCCCTCGTCGCGAAGGAAGAAGCGTCCTACGGCGCCGCCATCGCGCTCACGCCGTCGGCCGACGGCATCGAGATGCGCTTCGACCAGGACGACATCGCCGCGATCGTGAACCTCGGCTACCTGAACGACGGCGACATCGGCCCATCGATCACGTCGCTCGGGCAGCTCGCCCGCGTCGTCCCGACCGGGTTGTACGCGGAGGGGACGATCCCGGCCCTGCTGCGCCTGCCCGGCATCGCATACTCGGCATCGGTGATGCCGAACCTCCACCGCCTGCTCAAGGCCGCGGGGTTCGACGCAACCGGGTCCTTCGTCGCCAGCTCCGAGAAGTGGACGTATGCGCCGACCACGTATGGCACGGCCTACACGTCCCTCACGGCAAACGTGTATGAGCGCGGCGAGATGGCCGCGATCACCGGCATGCTCTGTGACCTGGAGATCGACGGCAAGAGCGGCAAGCCGCCGGTCTTCACGTTCCCGTTCAAGGGGATCGGCGCGCTGCCCTCCGACGCGTCGCCCGTCATCCCCGCCGGTCTCGCGTACCTCAACACCACCGTCGCGCCGCTCGTCAACCAGGCGATCACGCTGACGTTCGGATCGTTCACGACGAACGCGGTGCCGAAGTCGTGGAACTTCAAGCTCAACCGGTCGTTCGACAACAGCCGGGCCAACCTGCAGGGGTCGAACATCTACGCCGGCGTCGTGCCCACGATGCGGCGGCCGACGCTCAAGCTCGTGCTCGAGGCGACGGCGCTCGTGGGCTCGCCGTACCACACGTCCGCCGGCTTCGACCCGTACCAGCTGAAGGACAAGGCGACGGCGATCGGCAGCGTGATCATCCAGCTCGGCAGCACGCAGTACAACAGGATGAAGATCCAGCTCACCCAGTCGCAGGTGGTGAACTGGACCCGGCAGGGCGAAGGGCCGACGGCGACCGTGGAGCTGGAGATCGCCGGCTACAACTCGACCCCGCTCCTGAACGACGACTGCCAGGTCCTCTGCGACTAGGGGATCCCAGTGGCGTTCGACCTGGATGCGTTCCGGGACGCCCATCGGCCGTGGCGATACACGGCCGGTGGGCGGACCCACATCGCCCGGCCGGTGAGCACCCCGGCCGTGCTGGCATTCCACGCGGAGTTCAACGCCGCGGCGGATGAGGCGGGGCGCCTTCGCGCGCTCCGCCGCGTGCTGCGCCTCGCGTTCCCGCGCCGGATCTCGTATCGGTGGCGTGGCGACCCCGTCGCGCACATCCTCGGCCTCGAGCCGGCCGCGCGAAAGGCCGCCATTACGGATTTTTTCGCGTCCCTGGAGGGGAAAAGCGGCCCGAGCGCCCCTCCAACGACCCCTGGGACGCCATCATCCGCGCCCAGTCGCACGGCGTAGATGATGACGACGGGCAGAAAGTCACCCTTGAGCTGGCGATGCTCCATGTCGAGCAGCGCTGGCCCGGGTCCTTCTACGCGCCGCGGCGGTGGGGCACGGCGGACGGCTGCATGCCGTTCGCGGTCTGCTGGATGTACTTCCGCGCCATGCGCGCCGGTCTCGCGCTTGATGCCCTGGCGACGGCGCGCGGCATCGGCCTCGCGTTCGCCGATCCGGACTCGCCGCGCAAACCCGCCGATGTCGCGATCGCCGAAGCGTTTGGCGGCGGGGAGTAGCTGACCGTGGCCGGCAAGCCGCGCGACGTCAAGTTCACGATCTCGGCGGAGGACAAGGCGAATGCCGTCCTCAAGAGCGTCGAGAATCAGTTCAACGCGTTCTCGAAGAAGGTCACGAACTACATCGCCGGCATCGGCTCGGCGCTCGCCGGGGTCGCGTTGGGCGGGTTCTTCAAGAAGGCGATCGACGAGGCGAACGAGGCCGAGTCGGGCATGCTGCGCCTCGCGCGGGCGGTACACAACGTCGGGGGACACTACGACAAGCTGAAGCCGACGATCGACGCCGTGATCGAAGGCCTGCAGCAGATGACGACGTTCAAGGACGACGAGCTCGTCGCCGGCCTCGAGCAGCTCACGCTGACATCGGGCAACGCGGCCGGATCGGTGAACGCGCTGGGCCTCGCCGCCGACATCGCCAAGGCGAAGAAGATGAGCCTGGCCGACGCGTCAGTGCTCGTCGGCAAGGTGATGGCCGGCGAGACGTCGATGCTGAAGCGCTACGGCATCGTCGTCAACGACAACGTGGATGCGATGCAGCAGCTGCAGGCCCGGTTCGGCGGGTTCGCCGCGGGCGAGGCGAACACGTTCGCGGGCAAGATGCAGAAGCTGAGCAACGCGTTCGATCAGTTCGCCCAGAAGGTCGGCAGTGCGATCACCGGCAAGAGCTCCGCCGGCGGCGCGCTCGACGAGCTCACCAACATGCTGGCCGGGCTCGCCGCATGGGTCGAAGCGAACGAGCAGAAGATCGGGGACTTCGGGACGTTCCTGATCTCGATGCTCGAGTCGGTCACGACGCCGTTCGAGATCGCGTACACCTCCGCGTATGCCCTGTTCGACCTGGTGAAGACCGGGTTCATCGTCCTGGTCGACGGCGCCAAGGCGGCCGCGCTCGCGGCGACGGGGCAAATGGGAGAGGCGGCGGTCGAGGCGGCGAAGATCGACGCGCAGCTCACCGGGATCAAGGACCGGCTCAAGGAATACGGCCGGATGTACCAGGAGATCTGGACGGGCGGAGATGACGCCGGCACGCCAAAGTCGAAACCGACGAAAGGGGGCCCACTCCCGAGCGCTGGCGTCAGTCAGGCCGACCAGCAGAAGATCACGCAGCTCACCGCCGCCCTCGCGGAGCTGAACCGCACCACCGCCGACGGCCAGACCAAGGCCGAGGCGTTCGCCGCGAAGATGCGGAAATGGATCGCCGACGCCACGGATGCCCATATGGCAGCCGGCGAGCTGCAGGCCGGTATCGCGCAGCTCAATACCACGCTCGCGGGTCTTCAGGCGCAAGAAGCAGCGGACGCCTTCCGCGACCTGAAGAATGCGCTTCTCGAGGCGAGTGGCGATGCGGTCCAGAAGGCGCAGGCGACGTTCGACAAGCAGCTCGAGGAGATGCGCCAGAAGGGCCGCGCGATCGTGGACCCCACCCAGCAGGCGCTCTATCTCGCGGGCCTCGCCAAGATTGACGCCGCGAACAAGCAGCAGATCGCGACGCTGAAGCAGGTCGAGGACTCGAAGAAGCGTCTCAAGGCGCTCGACGAGTGGCTCTACGCGCACCCGATCGAGGTCATGAGCCCTGAGAACTTCGCGAAGTGGGGCGATGAGATTCAGGCCGAGATCGACACGCTCACAGCGGCCCTCAAGGACCCGAAGCTTACGGAGGCGCAGCGGGACCTCCTGCAGGGCCAGCTCGACGCGGCGCGAGGCAAGCTCGACCAGTGGGGCGCGGCCATGTCGAAGCATTTTGAGGACTTCGGCCGCGACATGGCGGCCGCCGGCGACGCGCAGCGCGACCTCAACGACCGGATCTTCGCGGCGGTGAAAGGCGCAGGGGACCTCGCCCGCGGCTTTCTCGCCGCGGCGCAGGCCGTCGGCGGCATGGACGACAAGACCGCCGCGCTCCTGCAGAACGTCGTGACCCTGAGCGGCGCCGTCGCCGACGTCGTGCAGAACTGGGGCAAGGGTGAGCTGGCGATGACCGGCTGGCTCGGCCTCGCCGGGACCGCCATTGCCGCGCTCGGCGCGATTGGCCGCGGGATCTTCAGCGGAGGCGAGTCGCCCGAGGAGAAGGCGGCGCATGAGGCGGCCACGAAGGCCGCGCAGGACGCCGCCGACGCGCTCAACCGGCTGGCGAAGA
>JAYEKC010000111.1:0-4679 GCA_034716715.1 Gemmatimonadota bacterium
GGCGTTCGACATCGTGATGATCGCCGTGGCCAGCCTCGCGATCGCCACCCTCGCCACCGTGTATCCGGCCATGCAGGCCGCGCGACTGTACCCGGTGGAGGCCATTCGCAGCGAATGAACGACGCGCGCCCGCCGGTGCTCGAGGCAACGGGAGTCGTCAAGCACTTCGTCGGCGGCGACGGGGGCGACGTGCGCGTGCTCGAGGGCGTCACGCTGGCGGTGCACCCCGGCGAGATCGTGGCGATCGTCGGGGCGAGCGGGGCGGGGAAGAGTACGCTGCTGCACGTCCTCGGCGCACTGGAGCGGCCGGACGCAGGCGCGGTGCGGATCGGCGACGCCCGGCTGGACACGCTCGACGACGACGCCCTGTCGGACGTGCGGAACCGGCGCATCGGATTCGTCTTCCAGTTCCACCACCTGCTGAAGGAATTCTCGGCCCTCGAGAACGTCATGATGCCGCTCCGCATCGCGGGCCGGTCGAAGGCCGACGCCCGGACCCGCGCGCGCGACCTTCTCAACCGCGTGGGCCTCTCTGCCCGGGCATCGCACCGGCCGGCCGAACTCTCCGGCGGTGAGCAACAGCGCACGGCGGTGGCCCGCGCGCTCGCGCTCGAGCCATCGCTCCTGCTGGCCGACGAGCCGTCCGGCAACCTCGACCAGCACACCGCCGAGGCGCTGCATGAGCTGCTCTCCGGGCTCGTCGCCGACCTGGGCGTCGGGGCGGTCGTGGTCACCCATAACCGGTCGCTGGCGGCCCGCGGCCACCGCGTCCTCTTGTTGGCGGACGGTCACCTCACCGATACTTCGCTGAGCGAGGGGGCGGTGTGATGATCTGCAGCCAATGCCAGGAACGGGATGCGGTGATCCACCTGACGCAGATCGTGGAGAACTCGGTCACGCAGGTGCACCTGTGCGAGAAGTGCGCCGCCGAGCGCGGGATCGAGACGACCTCGTCGGCGCCGTTGCACCCGCTGGGGGATTTCCTCCAGGCCGCGCAGCAGCAGGCCCTGCAGATGCCCGGGGACGCCGCCCGGTGTGCCTATTGTGGCACCTCCATCCGTGATTTCCGGTCGAGCGGGCGGCTCGGGTGTGCGCGCTGTTACGGAGCGTTCGAGCACAGCCTGCGGGACTTGCTGCGCCGCGTTCACGGGAGCGCCGCCCACGTGGGCCGGGGCTATGCGGCCGCCGCGGAGCCTGCCGTGGAGCGGGACGCCACGCTGACGGACCTGCGCACGCGCCTGGCCGACGCCATCCGCGGCGAGGAGTTCGAGCTCGCGGCGTCGCTCCGGGACCAGATCCGGTCGCTCGAATGAGCCTCGACCTCACGCTCCTGCCGGACGGCGGAGTTCCCTGGCTCGCGGCGGACGGTGACCACGCGGACATCGTGCTCACCTCGCGCATCCGCCTCGCGCGCAACATCGCGGGATACAACTTCTCCGCGCGCGAGCGGGACGGCGAGCGCCTGCGGGTGCTCGCGCAGGTGCGCGAAGCGCAGCCGCGGGTGGCGTCGCTCGCCGACGCGGTGGTGCTGCGGCTCGACGAGTTGAACGCCGTGGACCGGCAGGTGCTCCTCGAACGGCACCTGGTGAGCCGCGAGCTGGCGGGTGACGGCGCGGCGGAAGTGCGGCCGGCTTCGGCCGTGCTCGTGGCCGAAGCGGCCGGGGTGATGGTCAACGAGGAAGATCACCTCCGGATCCAGGTGTTCCGGTCCGGGTTCGACGTGCCGCGCGCTTTGCGGGACGCGGTGCGGGTCGATCGCGACCTCGGCGAGCAGGTTCCGTACGCGTTCCATCGCGAGTTCGGGTTCCTGACGTCGTGCCCCACCAACACCGGCACCGGGCTCCGCGCCTCCGTCCTCGTGCATCTCCCGGGGCTGGTGCTGACCCAGGAGATCGCGAAGGTGCTGCAGGGGCTGCAGCAGATGGGGCTGACCCACCGCGGCCTGTACGGCGAGGGCAGCGACGTGGTGGGCAGCTTCTTCCAGGTGTCCAACCAGACGACGCTGGGTCGCTCGGAGGACGAGCTGGCCGAGCACCTCCAGCACGTGGTGAAGCGGCTGGTGGAACAGGAGGCGGCCGCCCGCCGGGTTCTGGTGCGGGACGCGGGTTATATTATCGAGGACAAACTGTGGCGGGCGTACGGCACGCTGCGGCATGCCCGGAGCCTCGGCGCGGACGAGGCAATGAACCTGCTCAGCGGCGTGCGGCTGGCGGTGGGGCTGCAGTTGATCGGCGGCTTGAGCATCTACACCCTCAACAAGCTCCTGATATTCGGCCAGACGGCGCACCTCTCGCACAACGCGGGGCGGACGCTGACGGAGAGTGAGGCCAACGTCGCCCGGGCGCGCTTTGTGCGCACCGTGTTGGCGAACGAGGCCGGTGCCGACGGGTAGAACGGGTGAGGGGCTCCAGTGGTGATGCCCCGCGACTTCGAGGATGGAATGAACGGGTACAACTTCACGGAACGGGTGCGAAAGGTGCTGGCGATGGCGCGCGAGGAAGCCGCGCGCCTCCACCACGAATACGTGGGCACCGAGCACATCCTCCTGGGCCTGATCCGCGAGGGCGAAGGGGTGGCCGCGGCCGTCCTTCAGCAGCTCAACGTTGACCTCGACGAGGTCCAGCAGAAGATCGAGGAGACCGTCAAGAAGGGGAAGGCTGCCCAGGCCACGGGGCCGGATCTGCCGTACACGTCGCGGGCGAAGAAGGTGCTCGAGCTGGCGATGGGCGAGGCCCGGGACCTGAACCATAGTTACGTCGGGACCGAACACCTGCTCCTCGGCCTGTTGAAGGAAGAGAAGGGACTGGCCGCGCAGGTCCTGACCGAGGCCGGCGTGAACCTCGATGCGGCGCGAACCGAGACGCTCCGCCTGCTCGGCACGGACATGCCGGCCGGCGGCGCCGCTGCCCAGGCCGGCGCTACGCCGGCCGCCCCGAGCGCGCCCGCCAAGGGTGGCGAGAAGAAGTCAAAGACGCCGGCGCTCGACCATTTCTGCCGCGACCTGACGCAGCTGGCGGCCGAGGGGCAGCTCGACCCGACCATCGGCCGGGCCAAGGAGATCGAGCGCGTGATGGAGGTGCTCACGCGCCGCAAGAAGAACAACCCGGTGCTGATCGGCGAGCCGGGCGTGGGCAAGACCGCGATCGTCGAGGGACTCGCCCAGCTGATTGCCAACGGCGAGTGCCCGGACTCCCTCCGCGACAACCGCGTCCTTTCGCTCGACATGGCGGCGGTGATCGCCGGCACGAAGTACCGCGGACAGTTCGAGGAGCGGCTGAAGGCGGTGATGAACGAGATCGCGCAGAACAAGAACGTCGTCCTGTTCATCGACGAGCTGCACACGCTCGTGGGCGCCGGCGCGGCCGAAGGCGCGATCGACGCCAGCAACATGCTGAAGCCGGCGCTGGCCCGTGGCGAGCTGCAGTGCGTGGGGGCGTCGACGCTCAACGAGTACCGCAAGTACATCGAGAAGGACGGGGCGCTCGAGCGCCGGTTCCAGACCGTCGTCGTGGACCCGCCGTCGGTGGAGGAAACCGTCGAGATCCTGAAGGGGCTGCGGAAGCACTACGAGGACCACCACCGCGTGAGCATCCCCGACGACACCCTCGTGATCGCCGCAAAGCTGGCCGAGCGGTACATCACCGACCGGTTCCTGCCCGACAAGGCCATTGACGTCATTGACGAAGCCGGGGCGCGTGCGCGGCTGGCGGCGCAGGCCCCACCGCCCGAGGTGGCCTCGCTCAAGGGCAAGCTCGAGGGCGTGAACGCGGAGAAGGACGCCGCCGTGCGCGACCAGAACTTCGAGCGCGCCGCCGCGCTGCGCGACACGGAGCGGGAGCTTCAGGGCGAGATTCGCACGCGCCAGGAGGAGTTCGAGAAGCGGCGCCAGTCGCACCGGCCGGTCCTCGGTGAGGACGAGATCGCGTTCATCGTGAGCCGGTGGACGGGCATCCCGGTGACGCGCCTGCAGGAGGCCGAGACGGCCCGGCTCCTCCGGATGGAAGACGAGTTGCACCAGTCGGTGGTGGCGCAGGAGGAGGCGATCAAGGCGATCGCCCGGTCCATCCGGCGCGGGCGCGCGGGGCTCAAGGACCCGAAGCGTCCCATCGGCTCGTTCATCTTCTGCGGGCCGACGGGCGTCGGGAAGACGGAACTCGCCCGCGCGCTGGCGAAGTTCCTGTTCGCCGACGCGCAGGCGCTCATCCGCGTGGACATGAGCGAGTACATGGAGAAGTTCTCGGTGTCGCGGCTCATCGGCGCGCCGCCGGGCTACGTGGGGTACGAAGATTCCGGCGCGCTCACCAAGGCCGTGCGGCGCAAGCCGTACAGCGTGGTCCTGCTCGACGAAATCGAGAAGGCCCATCCCGACGTGTTCAACATCCTCCTTCAGGTGCTCGACGAGGGGCACCTCACCGACAACTACGGCCGCGTGATCGATTTCAAGAACACGGTCGTGATCATGACCTCGAACGTCGGCGCCAAGGACATCACGAAAAACCGGACCCTCGGGTTCGGAAGCCAGGATGGCGCGACGAACTTCGCCCGGATGTCGGAGAAGATCCGCGAAGAGCTGCAGCACGTCTTCAACCCCGAGTTCCTCAACCGGCTCGACGACGTCATCATCTTCCACCCGCTCGAGCGGGAGCACATCGCCCAGATCGTGTCGATCCTGCTCCGCG
>JAYEKC010000112.1:0-4678 GCA_034716715.1 Gemmatimonadota bacterium
CACCCGCTCCGAGATATCTTCGAGGATCAGCATCCAGCCTTCCGGCGCCGGCTGCATCAGGGCCGAGACGCTGCGCCCGTTGCGCAGCCGCCAGACCGCCGCCTCGCCGTCGCGCCGGGCGCCGAACACCTTCAGCAGGTCGGCCGCGCTGCGCGCCTCGCGACGCGCCCGCCGCGCAAACTCGCCCGCCGGCTCGAGGTCCACCACGCGCTCCCACGCCGCGATCGCGTCCTCGTAGCGCTTCTGTTCGGCCAGCAGCACGCCCTCGTAGAAGATCGCGCCCACGTTGTCGGGGTCGAAGGCGAGCACCCGCTTGAACGCAACGGCCGCGTCAGCCATGCGCCGCATCTCCACGAGCGTCTCGCCGAGGGCGATCATCGCGTCGAAGTTGTAGGCGTCGCGCTGCAGCAGGTCCGCCAGGATCGCGATCGCGTCGGTCGGGCGACCCGTCCGGCGTTTGAGCGCCGCCAGGTCGAGGGTGGCCTCGGTGTACGTGGGCACGGCGTCGAGCGCGGCGTTGAGCTCGGCCTCGGCGTCTCCCCACGCCTCGCGCTGCATCAGGAGGCGGGCGAGGTCGAACCGCACCACCGCGAAGTCGGCGTCGAGGGCGAGCGCGTGGCGATACGCGGCGATCGCGCCCTCCACGTCGCCGAGCGAGCGCGTGATGTTGCCGATCCAGCGCAGCACGTCGGCGCGGCCCGGCGCCGCGGCGCGGGCGGTGTCGAGTGCCTCGAGCGCGGCAGCCGGGTCGCCGGCCTCGAACCGACAGCTCGCCACGAGCATCAGCGCGTCGGCGTCCTGGCCCGCGTCGTCAAGCAGGCGCTCGGCCACGTCACGCGCCTCGGGCCCGCGCCCCAGCATGAGGAGGGCCTGCGCCTGGCCGCGCCGTGCGGCAACGTGCGCCGGGTTGGCCTCGGTCGCGATGCGGTACTTCTCGAGCGCGTCGCCGTATGCGCCCTGGCGGCAGAGGATGTCGCCGAGGAGCGCGTGGCCGTTGGCCGGGTCGGCGCCCCGGTTGAGCGCGCGGCTCACCTCGGCCATGGCGCGGTCGAAGAGGCCCTTGGTGAGGTAGTCGGCCGCCATCGCGTACGGGTCGGCCTCCACGGCCGCGGCCGGCGCCGGCGGCGTCTCTGGCTCCGGAGCCAGCTCGGTGAAGAGCGTGTCGAGGAGCCGGGGGTCGAAGGAGAACGACTCCACTTCCGCGCTCACGCGCTTTTCCGTGCCGAGGTCGGGCTGGATGCTCAGGTCCGGGTCCTCGAACTCGAGGTCGATGGCGAGCTCGAACTTCTGCGCCACGTAGTACGGGTCGAGCTCGAGCGCGCGCTTCGTCTCGCGCAGCGCGCCCTCGAAGTCGCCGAGGTTGCTGAGGGCGAAGCTGAGGTTGTAGTGCGCCTCGGCGTATTCGGGCCGGGCCTGGATGGCGCGGGCATACGCGTTGCGGGCGTCCTCGAACTTCCGCAGTTCGGCCAGCACAAGCCCGATGCCGTTCCACGCCACGGGATTCTCGCCCTCTGACGTGAGCACTTTGCGGTACGCCTCGAGCGCCAGCTGGTAGCGGCGGCTCTTGGTGAGCAGCAGCGCCATGTTGAGGCGCGCCTTCACGAAACCCGGGCTCTTCTCCAGCGCCTGGCGGAACGCGTCCACGGCCGCGTCGCGGTCACCCACGTGGTACATGGCCACGCCGAGGTTGTTGTACGCGATGGCGTATGACGGGTCGGCCTCGACCGCCTTGCGGTAGCTCTCGGCCGCGTCGGCGTGGCGGCTCTCCTGGTGCAGCGCGAGGCCGCGCTCGTTCCAGAGCTTGGGCCGGTCGGGGTGCACCGCGAGCAGCTGGTCGTACAACTCGAGCGCCGGGGCCGCGTCCTTCCGCAGGAGGTGCACCTCGGCCATCGCCTGCAGGGCGAGGTCGCGGTCCTCGCCGCGGTCGAGCGCCAGCCGGTACTCGCGCAGCGCTTCCGTGTAGTAGCCCTTCTGCCGGAAGGCGACGCCCAGGTTGTAGTGCGCGAGCTGCGCCTCCTCGGCCACCTGCATCTGCCGCTGCGAGCGCCGGTGGGCGCGGTCCTGCCGCTGGTTCAGCAGCTCCTCGTACTTCTGCGGGTTGTAGTGGTCGATCGAGAGGTTGGTCTGCGCGCGGGAAAGCGCAGGATTGAGCTGCACCGCGCGCTTGCTCGCCGCCCGCGCCTCCTCGTGCCGCCCCATGTCGCCGTACACGAAGCTGAGCAGGAAGTGCGCGTCGGGATTGTCGGGATTGAGCGCGATGGCACGGCCGAGCGCCTCGAGCGCGTCCTCGTGACGGCCCTGGTTGTAGCAGATCTCGCCCAGCGTGAAGTGCGTCACCGAGCTGTTCGGGTCGCGCCGCAGCGACTCCTCGAACCAGCGCTGGGCTTCGGCGAGGTTGCCGCGCGCCTTCTCCGCCAGGCCAAGCTGCGTGAGCGCGCCGAGGTCGTCGGGGTGGTGCCGCAGCAGCGCCTCGAACTCGGCCACCGCCTCGTCGTGGTGGCCGAGCAGCGCGTAGGCACGCCCGAGCTCCCAGCGGGCGTCGCGGTCGTCCACGCGCGTGCGCAGCCGTTCGCGCAGCTGGGCCACGCGCCGGTCGTAGTAGCCCGTGTTGAGGTACGCCACCTCGAGGTTGCGCTGGGCCACCTGCATCTTCGAGTCGAGTTCCAGCGCGCGCGTGAACGCTGCCGCCGCGTCCTCGTACAGCCCCTTGTTGTAGTACAGGACGCCGAGGTTGTTGTGCGCGCCCGCGTCCGACGGGTCGATCCGCCGGGCGAACGACCGCAGCGCCTCGCGGTCCCGATCCGTGCCGGCCGGTCCGGTCATTCCACCCGCATCGCCTTCAGCACGGCCGTGAGGCTCGGCGTGTCGGGCAGCAGCAGGAACAGCCCACGCACCCGCTCGTTGCTCTCCTGGAGCACGAACTCGCTCTCCACGCAGAACACGTACTCGGCGCCCCCGCTCACCTCCACGTACGTGGAGCTCAGCACCGTGGTCGAGAGGTCCACGGCCAGCGACGGCGGCGACGGCATCAGAATCATCCCCATGAACTCGGCCAGCGCGTTCATGTACGACGACCCCAGGATGTTGCCCGCCTCCTGGATTGCCGACTGCTCGATGGTGCCCAGCTCCGTGGCCGGCCGCCGCATCATGAGCGACGCCACGCGCAGCGCCGACGCCTTCGGAAACACCAGCAGCGTGAGGCCCGAGAGGTCGCCCATCATCTGCATCAGCACCGCGGCGACCGGCTCTTCGCCCTCGGCGATCTGGTTCGGCACCTCGTCGAGCGGCGCGATGTTCACCCGTGGCACGCTGATCATGATTCGCTGGCCCGTCATCTCGCTCATGGCCGTGGCGGCATGTCCCGCGCCGATGTTCGCGACTTCGCGGAGCGCGTCGAGTTGCTCGGGGGTCAGTTCCCTGGCGTCAGCCACCGTTCCGGTCCCGGCTAGAGGAGGTTTCCAAGGTCCATGATGAGCGCGGGCGCGCCGTCGCCCAGGATCGTCGCGCCGGTGAACAGCCCGAGGGCGCCGCGCACCGCGTCGAACGGCTTCACCACCACGTCCTCCTGGCCCACCAGCTCGTCCACCACGAGGCCGCCGCGGCGGCCTCCGCGCTCGAACACCACGATCTCGCGCTCGGCACCCACCACCTGCGGTGCCGCCAGCTGCACCACGTCGCGCAGGTCCTGCAGCGGCAGCACCTCGTCGCGCAGCACGAGCACCTCGTGGCCGTTCACGTGCCGCACCACGTCGGGGCCGAACGCGAGGGTCTCGCGCACGTGCGTGAGCGGCAGCGCGTAGTGCTCGCGACCCGCGCGCGCCAGCAGCGCCCGCAGGATCGCCACCGACGGCGGCAGCCGCAGCGTGAACGTCGAGCCCGACCCGGCTTCGGTGCGCAGCTCCACCGAGCCGCCGAGCATCCGCACGCGGTTCACCACGGCGTCCACGCCCACGCCGCGGCCCGAAAGGCCCGTCACCGCCTCCTTGGTGGAGAACCCCGGGTGCGCGATGCACCGGAGCAGCGCCGCGTCGTCCAGCTCGCGCACGCCCGCCTCCACCAGGCCCGCCGCCCGCGCCCGCTCCAGCACGCGCGTGCGGTCGATCCCGCGGCCGTCATCCGACACGGTCACCAGCACCGCCGACCGGTCGCGGCTCGCCGCGAGCACCAGCGTGCCCGTGGCCGGCTTCCCGGCCGCCACGCGTTCGGCCGGACCCTCGAGCCCGTGGTCCACGGCGTTGCGCAGCAGGTGCACGATGGGCTCGGCCATCTCGTCGAGCAGCGACCGGTCGAGCTCGATGTCGCGGCCCTCGATCTCGAACCGGATCTCCTTCTGCAACGAGCGCGCGGCGTCGCGCACGAGCCGCGGGAACCGGTCGAACACCTGGCCCACCGGCACCATCCGGCTCGCCGTGATCTCGCGCTGCAGTTCGCCCACGAGGTGCGCGGCCTGCTGCATCGCCTCCTCGAGCGGCCCGTCGGCGTCGGCGGTGAGCTGCAGCAGCCGCCCCCGGGCGATCACCAGCTCGCCCACGAGGTTCATCATCGTGTCGAGGCGCGAGAGGTCGATCTTCACCTGCCGCATCCGCGCCGACGACGACTCAACGATCGGCTCCTCGTTCGGCGACGGCGCCCGCTTGCGCGCACGGCCCGCCATGTCCACCTGGACGCTCTCGATGTC
>JAYEKC010000113.1:0-3133 GCA_034716715.1 Gemmatimonadota bacterium
CCGGTTCACGTTCGTGGCGGCCCCGGGGGACCTCGGCCTCGCGCGTAACCTCCTGGCCGGAGCGGCGGCCAACGACTCGTTCCCAGGGTTGCCGCGGCCACGGCGTCCCGTAACCGTCTACATCGCGCCGGACGCCGAGCGATTCCGGGAGTGGGCCGGTGGGGGCACGCCGGAGTGGGGCATCGCGGTGGCGTTCCCCGACGAGATGCGAGTCGTGATGCAGGGACGTTCGGCGAACTCGGCGGCCGGCGACCCACGGGTAACCCTCCGGCACGAGCTGGCACACCTTTCGCTGCACGAAGCGGTCGGCTCGCTGCCACCACCCTGGTTCGACGAGGGGTACGCGTCGTACGCGGCACGCGAGTGGAGCCGCGACCAGGTGCTCGAATCGAGCCTGCTGCTTGCCCTGAAGGGAACCCCGCGTTTCGCCGAGCTCGACACGATGATAGCGGGCGGCGCCGTTCGGGCCGAGCGGGGGTACGCCCTGGCCCACCGCGCCGTGGCGGACCTGTCGGCGCTCGACCCCGAGCGCGGGCTGTCGGGCTTCTTCCGGTACTGGGTCGAGTCGCGGCGGATGGACACGGCAGTCCGAGAGGCGTACGGGATCACGCTCGACGGGTTCGAGGACACGTGGCGCAAGGCTACCCGGCGCCGGTACGGGGCGCTCGCCCTGTTCGCGGACGTCGGGTTCGCCGCACTGGTCCTGTTCCTGGTCATCGCTCCGCTGTGGTGGTCGCGCCGGCGGCGGGACCGGGAGCGCCTGGCCGCGATGGTGGCGGCTGACGAGGCGGCGGCGCGCCGCGAACGGGAGGACGCCCTTGCCGGCCTGCTCGGAGGGGAACAAAACCCCGAAGATGATGATCAGATTAAGGGCAGGTGACGCATCGCGGTTTTGCTTGACACTACATTAGACGGGCCGTAGAATCCTCGCCTTATGAATTCCGCAACACAGTCTTGGACGAGGAAGCCGTCAATTCGTTGGGGGGCCGTCACTTTGGTGCTGGCCCTCGGCTATGCGGATCTGGCACGGGGCGGCGTGACCGCGGCCCCGATCCTGCTCGTTCTCGGGTACTGCGTGCTGGTACCACTCGCGATACTCTCGTGAGCGGCGCGTGCGGGGCGAATAGCTCAGCTGGTTAGAGCACCTGCCTTACACGCAGGGTGTCGGGGGTTCGAGTCCCTCTTCGCCCACTTGGATTGAACGACGCAGGATGCTGGTTCACCACTCGGAGGAATGATCGTGATGGCTCGGCAACTCACTGGAACCGCGGCGCTGGTGGCTGCGATGCTCGTCGGGGGCGCGGCGGTCGCGGCCGCCCAGCCGCGGATGAACCGCGGTCCGAACCCCGACGCCCCCCGGCTGATGGTGAGCGCGTGCCGCGCCAGCGACAAGGCGACGGCGGTCTTATGCGCGGACAAGGTCCGGAGCCAGATCGAGGGCGACGTCTCGTTCCGTTCGCTTCTGGTCCTGTCCAAGTCCGACATCGAAGGCACGCTCTCGGCCTCGGGCTACGACCCGGCCACGGCGCTCGCGCCCGGCGACGCGGTGGCGCTCGCCAAGCAGGTGCACGCCGACATGTATGTGGACGCCGACGTGACGAAGTCGGGCGACACCTACAAGGTGACGGCGGCCGTTGTGCTGGCGCGCGACGCCAACATGCGCCAGCCCATCGGCACGTACGAGCACGCCCGCATCGAGACCATCGCGCAGCAGGTGTCGCGCGGGTTCCAGGACGTTTTCAACCGCACGTTCGACAAGCAGAAGGAGTGCTTCACGAAGGAGCGCGAGCGCAAGTATGACGAAGCCATGCGCAACGTGACCGACGGCATCAAGGACTACCCGAACAGCACGTGGCTGCGGTACTGCGAGCTGGCCCTGCAAAAGGACCAGAAGAAGCCGACCACCGAGGTGATCGCGACATTGAACGAGATCCTCAAGATCGACCCGATGAGCCGGTCGGCGCTGAACGATCTCGTGACGCTGTACGATGCCACGGGCCAGAAGCAGAAGATGATCGAGACGCTGATGGCGCTGCACGACGCGGACCCGACCAACGTCCGGCTCGTGTCGCAGATCATTAACTCCCTCGCGGCCGAGGGGCAGTTCGACAAGGCGCGCCCGCTCGCCGAGAAGGCGGTGGCCGAGAATCCGGGCGAGATCACGCTCGTGCGGCCGTACTGGCTGATCCTGATGAACGCCAAGGAGTACAAGAACGCCATCACGGTGGGCAAGCGCATGGCCACCATGGATACGGCCACCGCGGACACGGCGTACTTCTTCAAGATGATCGCGGCCGCGAGCGCCGACTCGAACTTCGCCGAGGCGGCCGACCTGGCCAACAAGGCGGCGATCAAGTTCCCCAACGTGCCCGATTACTCGACGTACGCCGTGGCCCTCTACCGGAAGGCGGGCAACACCGCCAAGTCGGTGGAGGCCGCGCAGCGCGCGCTCAAGGCGAACCCGAAGCTGAAGGACCTCCGCGCACAGATCGCGGCGGCGTACCTGGGCGAGACTCCGCCGAAGGTGAATGAGGCCATCGCGATCGTGAAGGAGATGATTGCCAACGGCGAGGACAAGGACCAGATCGCAGGCATCGCGGTGACGGCTGGCAACACCCTCCGTACGCAGCTCGACTCGATGCGCGCCAAGGGCGCCGACGCCGACGCGATGCGGGCGGCCACGGCACGCGCGTTCGAGGTGACGTCGTGGGCCGACACCCTCGCGACCGGGACGGCGGTCGCGGCGCAGGCCAAGTTCGTGATGGGCGTGACGGCGCTGAACGTGGGCCAGATCTACCTCACCGAGGCCGGCGACATCGGCAAGAAGATGCAGGACGACTACAAGGCGGCGCCGGACGCGAGGAAGAAGGCCGTGCTCGACGAGGCCTACCCCCGCGGGTGCGCGGCCGCTACCAAGGCGAATGACTACTTCACGATTTCGCAGGGCGCCGTTCCGGCCGGTGGACGCTTCGCGCCCGACGCCGCCCGGCAGGTGATGGGCTCGCTCATGCAGCTCAACGGCTATGTGGAGCAGATGACCAAGGCGTACTGCAAGAAGCCGTAGCGCTTCGGGCGGTCAGTTCGGGGCGGGCCCCGGGCCACCGGCCCCGGGCGCGAGGGCTGATAAGGAAAT
>JAYEKC010000113.1:3143-4676 GCA_034716715.1 Gemmatimonadota bacterium
GCGGACATCGTCCGCGGGCCGCTTCGCTTTGTCCGGATCTTATCGGCGTTACCGACGCTGCCCGATTCGCCTCGCCGTACCACGCCCCCGTGATGGTGGAGGAGGTGCGCGGCCTGCTGCTGGGTGCGGGCGCGGGGGGCGCGGGGGGCGCGGCGGGCATGGCGGGCAGGGAGGCGAAGGGTGCTGGCGGCGATCATCGGCATGCGGCGGACACGTCGCGCCCGCCCCGCATTCTCGATGGCACGCTTGGCGGCGGCGGCCACTCGGAGGCGCTGCTGGCCGCGGGCGCCGACGTCACCGGGCTGGACCAGGACCCCGCTGCCATCGCCGCGGCCGGCGCGCGCCTCCGGCGCTTCGTCGATGCCGGGCGGTTCCGCACGGTGCAGGCCAACTTCGCCGACTTCGCCGCCACGGCGTCGGGCGAGTTCGACGGCATCCTCCTCGACCTTGGCGTGTCGTCACATCAGCTCGACGACGCCGGGCGCGGATTCAGCTTCCGCCCCGGCGCGCCGCTCGACATGCGGATGCAGGGCTTCGGCCCGACGGCGGCGGATTTCCTCAACACCGAGGACCGTGCGCGGCTTGCCGGCGCGTTCCGCGAGTACGGCGACGAGCGCCGCGCGATGCGCCTCGCGTCGGAAGTAGTCCGGCGGCGCGCCAACCGCCCCTTCGTCGTGAGCGACGATTTCGTGGGTGCCATCCGCGCGGTGCTGGGGCCGCTGTCGGGCCCGCCGGACTTCGCGCGGCTCTTCCAGGCGGTGCGCATCGCCGTGAACGACGAGATGGGCGCGCTCGAACGGGCGCTCCCAGCGCTCCGTGACCGGCTGGCCCCGTCGGGCGTCTTCGTGGTGATCACCTATCACTCCGGAGAAGACCGGCTGGTGAAGCACGCCTTCCGGGATTGGAGCCGTTCATGCACGTGCCCGCCGCGGCAGCCCGTGTGCACCTGCGGTGGCGATAACGCGTTGGGGGACGTCGTGACCCGCAAGGCGATCGTGGCCGCGGCCGACGAGATCCTCCGCAACGCGCGCGCCCGCAGCGCCAAGCTGCGCGCGTGGCGCCGGCGCGCGGGGCGGCCGGCCAGGACACGGTAGCGTGCGGGGGCGCTCGCTCGTCGCCCTCCTTCTCCTCGGTTTCGTCATCGTGGCCGCGGGCGTCATATGGAGGCGAAGCCTCGGGCTCGCGCGCGCGCGTGACGAGAGCCGGCTGGACCAGCGGCGCGTGGCGCTCGAGGCGGAGCGGGCCAAGCTCGAGGGGGACATCCGTGACGCGTCGAGCCGCGCGCGCCTGGCGCGCGTGGCCGAGGAGCGGTTGCACATGCGCATTCCCAGTGACAGCCAGGTGATCTACCTGCGGCGGCCGGCGTTCCCCGGCCCCGCGGCGCAGGGGCGCACGCCCGACGACGGGGCCGGGCGGCCCGAATGACGCCTCCCGGCGGCGATTTCGCCGGGGTGCTGTCGGCGCCGGGTACGGCCGGCACCGGTCCCGCCCCCCGCCGCGTGCGCTGGCCGCGCACGGCCCTCGTGCACGCGG
>JAYEKC010000114.1:0-4643 GCA_034716715.1 Gemmatimonadota bacterium
CCTCGCCGACGCGCCCCCGCGGCCGAGCGTGGAAGCCCAGCGTCCGGTGAACGAATTCGAAAACTTCCTCAGCGACGTGGCGACCGCGGTGCAGGAGCACGTCGAGTCGTGGCGCACGCGGCTTCGCGAGCGAATCGCGTACTGGTCGGGGCAGGGGTACCGCACGGGCGTGCTGCAGCGCGCGCTGGACCTGGAGCAGGAACCGGACCTCGACGGCCTGCTCGCGACCTACACGGCCGCGGTGGAGCACCTCAAGCGGCTGGAGAAGGCCGCGACCGGCGCCGACGAGCGGCTGGGCGCGGACCCCGTGTTCCGCGACCCCGAGCGCCTTGGCGAGGCGGAGGATCTGGTGGAGCGGGCGCTGGCCGGCCAGACGCCGCCCTCGGCACCGATCGCGTCGTTCCAGCGCGAGGGGTTCGACGTGGGCCCGTCGAACCAGCTCGCCGCGCACGCGGCGGACGAGGTGGTGTCGGCGCCGGGCAAGACGTACAACCCCCTCCTCATCCACGGGCCGTCGGGCGTGGGCAAGACGCACCTCCTGCACGCGATCGGCAACGCCCTCGCCCACGCGGCGGCCGAGGGCGGGTCGCCGGCGGCGGTGGGGTGCGTGCACGCGCAGAAGTTCATCGACGAGCTCATCGCCGCCATTCAGAACGGCACCGTGGAGCGGTGGCGCACGCGGTACGCGAACGTGGGCGCGCTCCTGATCGACGACGTGCAGTTCGTCGCGGGCAAGGAGCGCACGCAGGAGGAGTTTTTCGCGCTCTTCAACACGCTGGTGGGCGAAGGGCGCCAGATCGTGCTCACCAGCGACCGTCCGCCGGGCGAGATTCCCGACCTGGAGGCCCGGCTGCGGTCGCGCTTCGAAGGCGGCCTCGTCGTGGCCATCCAGGCGCCGGACCGGACGCTCCGCGAGCGCCTGTTCACGCGGTACCTGGAGCACGCGGGCCGACCGGCGCCGCCGGAACTGGTCCACACGCTCGCCGAGCAGCCCGTGCAGAGCGTGCGCGAGATCATCGGCGTGGTGAACCGGCTGGGCGCGGTGGCCGACGCCGGCAACATGCCGCTCACGCCGCAGCTCGCCCGCGCCGAGCTCGGGATGCCCACGCCGCTCTCGGGCGTGCCGGCGGTTAAGCGGTCGCGCGGCACGCGTGACGCCTCGTTCCTCGACGCCGAGAAGGTCGTGTGGGAATGGCCGGACGTGACGGCCCGCATGATCGAGGAGTTCCGGTAGATGGCGATCAAGGGCAGCCTCACCGAAGCGAGCCTTCCGGACGTGCTCCAGCTGCTGTCGATGGGCAAGAAGACGGGCTGCCTGTCGGTCACGCACCGGAGCAACTTCGGCTCGATCTTCTTCGACAAGGGCAAGATCTCGTACGCCGCGATCGTGAACCGCCGCGACCGGCTCGGCGACACGCTCGTGAAGGCCGGGAAGATCTCGCCGGGGCAGCTCGACGAGGCGATCGCGGCGCAGGACAAGGCGCGCGACAAGCGCCTCGGCGAAATCCTCGTGGAACTCGGGATCATCACGCGCGACGCGCTGCACCAGCAGATCCGCGTGCAGATCGAGGAGGCGGTGTACTTCCTCTTCACGTGGGCGGAGGGGACGTTCAACTTCGAGGCCGACATCCTGCCCGAGCAGCAGGATTTCCTGGTGTCCATCAATCCCGAGTCGCTGCTCCTCGAGGGGGCGCGGCGCGTGGACGAGTGGAGCCTCATCGAGAAGAAGATCCCCTCGTTCGACCTCGTGTTCGAGGTGGACCGCGCCCGCCTCGACAGCAGCGGTGCGCAGCTGACGGACGAGCAGAAGACGATCCTGCCGCTCGTGGACGCGCAGCGCGACGTGGCCCGCATCATCGAGGACTCGGGGCTCGTGGAGTTCGACGTGGGGAAGGCGCTCTACGGCCTCGCCACCGCCGGGTTCCTCCACCGCGTGGGCCGGTCCAAGACGCCCGAGGCCACGGTCGCGACGGACGCACGCGTGGAGGAGCACCGCAACCTTGGCATCGCGTTCTACAAGACGGGGATGCTCGACGAGGCCGCGCGCGAGTTCCGCCGCGTCACCGAGCTGCGGCCCGGCGACCTGCACGCGCGGTTCCACCTGGGGCTCGTGCACCTGCGGATGGGCCGCAACGACGCCGCCGTCGCCGACCTCGAGCAGGCGTCGCATGCGCGCTCGGCGACGGCCGCGGTGTTCCACAACCTCGCCTTCGCGTTCGAGCGGATGGGCGAGACGTCGCGCGCCCGCGAGGCGCTCGCCGAGGCGCTGCGGCGCGGCGGCGAGCGCGACCCGCGCGTGCACACCTCCATGGGCGTCCTCGCCCTGCGCGACGGCGCCCTCAGCGCCGCCGAGGCCGCCTTTGCCACCGCGCGATCCCTCGCGGGCAGCAAGCCGCCGGCGGCGGCGTGGTTCCACTTCGCCGCGCTCACCGCCGCCCTCGGCGGCGGCCTCGACCGTGCGATCGGCCTCCTCGAAGAGGGCATCGCCGCGTACCCGGCGGCGGCCGTGCTGCACAACAACCTGGCCGTCACGCTGGAGCGGCGCGGAAAGTACGACGCGGCGCTGGCGGCGGCCGAGCGCGGCGTGGCGGAAGACCCCGGCCTGGCGCAGCTGCACAAGAACGTCGGCGACCTCCAGTACCGGATGGGGGCGTTCGACGAGGCGTTCGACGCGTACGACCGCGCGGTGAAGTGCAACGGGGCGCTCGGGAGCGACGTCTGGCTCAAGCTCGGCAACATCCGGCTGCGGCGCCGGGAACGCGACGAGGCGATCAAGTGCTGGGAGCGCGCGCTCGAGGTGGACCCCGGGCACCCGATCGCGAAGCAGAACCTGCAGGCCGCGAGGGGCGCGTGACGCAACGGGCGCCGGAGACGCTGACGCATGGTCGCTGACGCCGGGCGGGCCGCGCGCGACTTCGCGGCGCTCACCGAGCAGATCGCCCGGGAGCGCGGCCTCGCCGTGCGCAGCTACAAGCAGGGCTGCCTCGAGCGGCGGATCGCGGCGCGCATGCGCGCCCGCGGCGCCGCCGACTACGCCGCCTACGCGCGCGTGCTCCGCACCGACCCGGCGGAGTACGACGAGCTGCTCGATGCGCTCACGATCAACGTCACCCACCTGTTCCGCGATGCCGACGTGTGGGATGCCGTGGCGACGCGCGTGCTCCCGGAGATCTGGGCGATGCCCGCGCCGGTGCTCCACACCTGGGTGGCGGGCTGCGCGAGCGGCGAGGAGGCGTACACGGTGGCGGCGCTGTGGCACCGCTTCCTCGAGGCCCGCGGCGAGCTGCACCGGCTGGGTCGCGTGCGCATCACCGCCACCGACCTCGACCCGGACGCGCTCGAGGTCGCGGCGCTCGGGCGCTACCCGCGCGCGGCGTTCCGGCAGACGCCCGTGGACGTGCGCGTGCGGTACTTCTCGCCGTCCGAGCCGCACGTCGCGGTTCCCGAGCTGCGCCGGCTGATCACGTTCGCCCGCGGCGACCTGCTGGCCACCGCGCCGCCCGACGCGTCGGTGCACCTGCTCACGTGCCGCAACGTCCTCATCTACTTCGACAAGCCGTCGCAGGACGGCGTGTTCCGCCGGTTCCGCGCGGCGCTCGTACCCGGCGGGTACCTCGTGGTGGGAAAGGCCGAGGCGCTGCTCGGCGAGTCGCGGCTGCTGTTCGAGGCCGTGGACCACCAGGTGCGGCTGTTCCGGAGGCCTGCGGCGTGACCGAGCTTAACGTCGCCATTGCCCGCCACGGCGTGGTCCGCGCGCCGGGGCGCCTCCTGTGCGTGGGCGTCGGCTCGTGCGTGGTGATCACGCTCCATGACGCGGCGTCGGGCACCGGCGCCCTCGCCCACGTGCTGCTTCCCGAGGAGTTGCCCGGCGCGGCGGCGGCCACGGGCCACCCGGCGCGCTACGCCACGACGGCCGTGCCGCTCCTCGTGGGCGCGCTCAAGGCCCGCGGCGCCCACGGCCCGTACACCGCGAAGCTGGCCGGCGGCGCCACGCTGTTCCCGGAACTGCGGCCCGCGCAGGGACGCGTGGGCCCGCGCAATGTCGAGGCGGCCCGCAAGGCGCTGGCCGAGGCGGGCATTGCCGTGGCCGCCGAGGATACCGGCGGCACCACGGGCCGCTCCGTGGTGTTCGACGTGGAGACCGGCAAGGTGGCGGTACGGCTCGCCGGCGGTGACACGCGTGTCCTCTAGCCGCGCGCGCAGTGTCCTCGTCGTGGACGACAGCGCCCTCATCCGGGTGGTGCTGCGCGACGTCATCGCCGGGCTGGAGGGCTTCGAGGTTGCCGGCACGGCCGCGAACGGACGCGAGGCCATCGACGCCGTGCGCGCGCTCCGGCCCGACATCGTCACGCTCGACGTCGAGATGCCCGAGCTCGACGGCCTCGCCGCGCTCGAGGCCATCATGCGCGACGCGCCGCGGCCCGTGGTGATGCTGAGCGGCGCGGCGTCGGAGGGCGGCGTGGACCTCACCCTGCGCGCCCTCGAGCTCGGCGCCGTGGACTTCGTGCGCAAGGACGGCACCGCTGCCACCATGGCCGCGCGGCTCCGCACGGCGCTGCTCGCCGCGGCCGCGACGAACCTCGGCGCCGTGCGCCGGCCCACGCCCATGCGCACGTCGGCGCAGCGTCGCGTCGTCGCGGGCG
>JAYEKC010000115.1:0-4640 GCA_034716715.1 Gemmatimonadota bacterium
GTCGCCCAGGTGGGCGCCGCCCTGACCAACGCGGGCGCGCCGGCCGGCGCCACCGCGACGCTCACGCAGGCGCTCTCGGCGCTTGCGGGCGCCACCACGTCGTCGGCGCCCGGCCTCGTTGCCGCCGCCGCCAACGCGTTCAACGCACTCGTGAACTCCGCGCCGGCGAGCTTCTTCGCCAACGGCACGCTGCCACCGCAGTTCCTCGCGATTCACGCCGCGCTGGTGCAGATGACCAGCCCGTAAGCACGGCGCAGTGCATCACGAAAGGGCGCGGAGAGATCCGCGCCCTTTCGCGTTCAGCGACTCGACAGCGGCGCGCGGAAACCCACGAACACGCTCAGTGCCACGGTGTTGCCCGCGGCGACCGTGCCCACGGTCGCATCCACCCCGCCAATCGCCGACACCCGCGGGCCCCGCGCCGAGGCCGTGAGCCGGGCCGATGCGCCCGGCCGCACGTTGGCCTTTTTCGCGAAAGCGTTCGTGCACTGCGCATCGCCGTAGCCCACCTGGTCGCCCGCGAAGCTCCCGCCGGCGGAGCAGCCCATCGAGATGGACAGTACCGGCGCAAGGGAGCCGTCCACGCGCCACGCCGTACCGGAAAACAGCGCCCGCTCGGCCCGCACGAACAGTTCGGCTGAGTTCTCCTTGATGTTCGGGCCGTCGCCCGTGGGGCCCTGGTGCGCCGTGATCTGCGCGATGGCCGCGCCGAACGCGAGCGTGGTGCCGCTCATCCCCGCGACCGTCGGCACCCGGCGCAGCGCGCCCTCGAGGCGCGCCCCGCCCAGCGTGTGGCCCCGCTCGGCCCGGAATCCCGCGCCCACGGCGCCGGCCACCTCCCACGTTGGCGACTGCGCGAGCGCGGACTCCGGGACGGCGTAGCACGCGATTGCACAGGCGATCGTGCCGGCGGCAGCGGCAACGCGCGCTCGCCCCCAGGCGCATGCTCCTCGTTGCAACGGCGACGGCATCGGCATCCTCCTCAACGTGATCGGAACCGTTACGGCTGGCTGACAATACTAGTCTATAGTTGAGCCCACCTTCATTCCGAATGAATTCCGGCAGACGCCCACCGCTTCGCGCCGCCGCCGCGCTCGTCGCGGCCACGCTGGCCGGCGCGCCCCGCCCGGCCGCGCCGCAGGGCGCGCTCGACGCGCGGCCCGTCGCTCCGTACGGCTCGACGCTCACGTTCGGCACCGGCCTCGTGAGCATTCCCGTGGCCTGGGTGTCGCCCGAGACCGGCGACCTCTTCGCCTCGGTGAGCGCCCGCGCCATGGGCGTGGGGTCGTACCAGCCGAAAGCCTCCGGCTCCCTCTGGGACCTGACGCAGTCACTGGAGCTGCACCTTGGCGGCCGGCTGTCGCTTGGCGGGTCACTGTACAGCACCAAGACGCAACAGGTGGGCGCATTCGGCCAGCTGGTGCTGGTGGAGCAGCCGGAAAGCGGCGCACGCTGGTTTCCGTCCATCGCAGTCGGCACCCGCAACGTGGGGTCGAGCAAGTACCAGGACCGGTTCGTCACCGGCGAACGACGCGTGGTGGACGTGCTCGGCGACACGGGCCTGCGCGGGCAGCGCGGCGTGTTCAACGGCAGTCCGACGCTCTACGCGGTGGCCACGCGCGAGTTCCAGTACGCGTCGGGCGGCGCGTCCATCTCCGTGGGGTACGGCAACGGCCTCTTCAAGGAGACCGGCGGGCTCGACACGGTGAACAACCGTCACGGCACCATCGCGCCCGGGCTCTTCCTCGGCGTGCGCTACACCGCGCCTGCCGGCGACGACGGCCAGATGGCGTTCGTGCTGGAGAACAACGGGTTCGACTGGAACGCGGGCGTGCGGGTGACGTTCGGCCACGTGAGCGGCGGGATCTACCTCACGGAGCTCGAGGAGACCAAGGGCGTGCCCGCCAACAAGCCCCTCGCCAACTTCACGAAGACGGCCATCGCCTTCTCGTACAACGCGAGCCTTCCCGGCATCGTGCGCGGCAGCACGCAGCGCGCGGAGGCCGCCGAGGCGCGGCTCGAGCTGAAGCGGCTGGAACAGGAGATCGAGCAGCGGCGCGTCATCACGCGGCGGCTGGTGGCTGCTCTGCAGCAGTCGGCGCGAGCGGCCGATGAGGCGTCGCTGAAGCAGCAGCAGCTGCTGCTCCGGCAACTCGACTCCGAGCGCGAGGCGCTGAAGGACGCGCAGAAGCGGCTCGAGGAGCTCGGCAAGAAGCCGCCCGAGCCCGAAGGAGGGAAGCCATGACCCGTTTGGCGATCGCCGTGCTCGCCTTGGTGCCGCTTCCCGCCGCGCTCGCGCAGCGGCCCACGTTCGGCCCCACGCTCTTCTGGGAGACGGGGCTCGTCAACGTGCCGGCCGCGGCCGTGGCGCCACTGGGCGGCGACCTGGCGTTCAACTTCACGCGGCTGGCGCTCGACAGCTCGGCGCTGCCGGCTGGCGTGCGCAAGGCGGCGTCGTACAACCTCTCGCTCTCCGCGTCGCTCTGGGGCCACGGCGAGGTGGGGATCTCCGTGTTCTCCGGCGACCTCAAGAGCGGCCTCTTCGGCAAGCTGATGCTCGTGGACCAGACCGACGGCATCTGGCGGCGCGGGTTCGTGCACTGGCTCCCCAGCATCGCGATCGGCGTCCGCAACGTGGGCACGGAGAAGACGCTCAATCGGCTCGCCGTCGCCGACGAGTCGTCGTCGCTGAACACGCTTGGGTCGCTCTACGGCGTGGCCACGCGCACGTTCGTGCTCGCGCCGGGCGAGACGCCGGCGCGGCCGGCGGTGCAGCTCTCGCTCACGGCGGGCCACGGGACGGGGCTCTTCTCCGACGATGGCGGCATGGGCAAGTCGTACGCGAGCGCGGCGACGGGCGGCACGTTCGGCGGCGCGTCGCTCGACCTCGCCACGGGCCGGTTCAGCTCCCTTTCGCTGATGGCGGAACAGGACGGGTGGGGCGTCAACGCGGGGGCGCGGGTGGAATGGCGCGGCGTGCGCGTGGCGGTGTTCGGCACCGACCTCGGCAACGCCGCCGACGCCGCGGGCGCCGCGGGCGCGCCCGGTGGCCGGTACACGGGGTCGAAAGTCGCGCTCACGGTGGGGTGGCAGGCCAACGCGCTCACCCTCGTACGCGGCGACGCGCTCGAGCGCCGCACGCAGCAGTTGCAGACCGAGCAAGGCGACCTGGCGCGGCAGGTGCGGCTGGCCCAGCAGCGGATCGACGTGATCGAGGGGCAGATCGACGCGCTGCAGGCCATCGCGTCGCAGGAACGGAACGCCGAGCGCTCCGTGCTGGAGCGCCAGTTGCGCGAGGAGCAGGAAGCGTTGCGGCGGCTCCAGGACCTGATCAAGGCGCGCGAGGCGGCCAAGCGGCCGCCGGAGCCGCAACGATGAGGCGGCGCCGGTGGCGGAACGGCCAATGGCTGGCTGCCGTGGGCCCCGCGTATCACGCGCATCGCCCGCCCGCGTGGGGCTTCCGTCGCTGGGCGTTCGCGCTCGGCGTGCTGGGCATCCTGTGGCTGCTTGCCGCGACGGTGGTGCAGGGCCAGTCCGTCCCGCGCACGCTGCAGGACTCGATCGAGTCGGCGCGACGCCAGCGGATGGCGCTCGAGGCCGCGCTCGAGCGCCAGCTCGCCACCGGCATTGCCGAGCGCGCGAAGAACCTCGCGATGAGCGAGCAGGCCAGTGCGCTGCAGCGCATCGAGACGCTCCTCGACTCCGCGCAAGCCCGCCTGCTCGTGCAGCGCGACCGCATCCGCCTCCTCAAGGACGCGGCGACGCAGACCGACAAGGCGGTGCTCGTGGTGCTGCTGCGCGCTGAGGCGCTGCCGGACGGAGAGCTTGGCGCCGTGGTGATGATCGACGGCGTCCAGCAGAAGGTGGTGACCGTGACGGCCGACCGCGCGCGCACGCTCCTCGCGGGCGGCGCCGACGAGCTGTACCGGGCCGAAGTGGCGCCGGTGGACCACAAGATCGTCGTGAGTCTCGGGGCGCGCGGGCTCTCGGCGAGCGAGACGGTTACGCTCCCGACGAATCCGCGCGAGGTGCGGTACGTGGAGTTCGCCCTTCGGAACGGGCGGCTGGTCCCCACGTCGTGGACCAGTCGCTCGACGGCGCCCTGACCATCGCGATGCGCCGCGGCCTCGTCGCCGTGGTGGCCGTGGCGTTCCCCGCGCTGGGGCTCGCCCAGCAGCGCGGCCCGGCATCGTGCTATGCGGGCGTTGCCGGCGCCGACGCGGCGCTGGCCGTGTCGGCCACGGCCCCGCGCGATTCCGCGGCGGCGCGAACGGCCGACGCCGAACGCGCGCTTGCGCTGCGCGATCTGGCCGCCGGCAACGCGTTCGACGCGATCGAGCGGCTCGAACGCGCGGGCGCGGGTGGCGCGGGTGGTGCGGGTGGTGCGGGCGGTACGGTTGGTGGCGGCGCTGAGGCAGCGCTGGCCCTCGCGTACGCGCGCGTGGGGTGTCGCGCCGCGCTCCTGGCTCACGCGGGCGATGCGTCGGCGCTGCCTGGCGCGCTCGGCGCCGAGCTGCGCGCACGTCGCTCGGTGGCGGCCGCGGCGCTCGACGATTCGGTCCGCGCGAGCGCCGTTCCCCTGGTGCCGGGCGCGCCCGACGTCGTCACGTCGGGCATACGCGCTGGCTGGGCCGCCTACG
>JAYEKC010000116.1:0-4636 GCA_034716715.1 Gemmatimonadota bacterium
CGCCGTGATGAAGCCGCTGCCGGAATCCGGCCGACTCGTGGTGGATCGCGCGAGCCTGCTGCCCGACTCCGGGCTCCGGCTGCGCGGCGACGAGCCCGTGCGCGTGGCCATCCGCACGCAGGCCGATGCGCGCGTCACGCTCCGCCTGGCCGACGGGTCCACGCGCCCGCTCGACGGCTCGGGCCAGTCGTTCCGCCTCGACGTGCCCGCGCGCCTCCTCGCCAAGGCCGCGCGGCTCACCGTCGCGCGGCGCGGCGAGTCGGTCGCCATCCCGGTGCCGGCGGTGGATGTGGTGGATCCCGACGCGCCGCGGTTCGTCGCCCTGAGGAACTCGAACCTCGATGCGCAGAGCGACACCGACGCCGTCACCATCCTGCGCCCCACGCCCGGCGGCACGTACAAGTGGTTCCTGTTCCCGGGCACCGTGCTCGAGACCACGGCCACGCGCGGTGCGTGGACGCGCGTGCGCCTCGACGACGCGCTCGAGGCGTGGGCGGAGACGAAGGACGTCGAGCGCGCCGACCGCACCGCCCGTCTCCGCCGCGTGGCCTCGAACGCCCGCGTGGTGGCCGGCGGCCCGGCCGCGCGCTGGACCGACGTGCGCATTCCCGTCGGCGAGAGGCCGGCGTTCTCGGTCGCCGAGTCGGCCGACGCCATCGTGCTCACGCTGTACGACGTGGCGTCGGACGTGGACATCATCAACTTCCCCACGAACGATCCCACCATCCGCGACGTCACGTGGCAGCAGGTGGCCACGGACCGCGTGCAGGTGACGGCGCACCTCCGCCACGCGCCGTACGGCTACCTCGCGCTCTGGGAACGCGGCACGTTCGTACTGCGCGTGCGCCGGCCGCCGACCGTCGACCCCGCGCGGCCGCTCGCGGGCCGCGTGATCGCCGTGGACGCGGGCCACCCGCCCATCGGCTCCACCGGCCCCACGGGCCTCTACGAGGGCGACGCGGTGCTCGCCGTGGCCGAGGCGCTGAAGCCGATGCTCGAGCGCGAGGGCGCGACGGTGGTGATGACGCGCACCACGTCCGGAGCCGTCGCGCTCGGCGCGCGTCCCATCGCCGCGCGCCGGGCCGGCGCCGACGTGCTCGTGAGCATCCACCTCAACGCGCACCCCGACGGCGTGAACCCGTATCGCACCAACGGCAGCGGCACGTACTACTTCCACGACCACGCCGCCGCGCTGGCCCGCGACGTGCAGCGCGGCCTCGTGAAGTGGATGGGCCTCCGCGACCTGGGCGTGAACTACGACAACCTCGCTCTCGCGCGCCCCACGTGGATGCCGTCCATCCTGTGTGAGGGCGCGTTCGTCATCCTGCCCGACCAGGAAGCCGCGCTCCGCACGCCGGAGTTCCAGTCGCGTTACGCCATCGGCATACTGGAAGGGCTTGAGACGTGGTTCCGGTCGCTCGCCGGCGGCGGGCGATGACCGTTCGTCCGAACATCCGGGAGTCGCCTGTGTCATCGACGGAGCCGAGAGTCCTGCGGTCCACGACGCGAACGCGCAACCGGTCCGCGGCCGGGATCGCCGCGGTCACCTTGCTCGCCCTCGCGGCGGCCCGCGGGAGCGCGCAAACCGCGCCCGACCTGCATTACCAGGTGATCCGCAGCGCCCACCTCGACGTCGCGTACTCCAATGGACTCGAGGCGGTTGCGCGCCGCGCCGCCGGGTCCGGCGAGCGCGCGTGGGCGGCGCTCGCCCGCGAGCTGCACGAGCCGCGCGGTCGTGTGAGCATCGTCGTCGCCGACAACTACGACGTCTCCAACGGCTACGCGTCCACGTTCCCCACCAACCGCATCGTGATCTTCGCGCGGCCCACGGTCGACGCGGCCACGCTGAAGTTCCTCGACGACTGGGTGGACCTCGTGGTGACGCACGAGCTCGTCCACATCTTCCACCTCGACCGTTCGCGCGGGCTCTGGCGGCTGGGCCAGTGGATCTTCGGCCGCAACCCGTTCCTGTTCCCCAACTCGTACTCGCCGAGCTGGCTGTCCGAGGGGCTCGCCGTGTACTACGAGTCGCGGCTCACGGGCGCCGGGCGCGACAACGGCACCGACTTCGACGCCATCGCGCGCGCCCACCAGCTCGCCGGAAATGCGCCCGGCGCGCACGAGCTGTCGTCGGCGTCGCCGCTGTACCCGCTCGGCAACGTGGCGTACGCGTATGGGTCGCCGCTCGTGGCCGAGGTGGCCGCGGCGAAGCCGGAGGCGATGCGCGAGTTCGTGGACGTGAGCGCGGGGCGGGTGATCCCGTTCCTGCTGAACACGAACGCCCGCGCCGCCTTCGGCGTGACGTTCGATTCGACGTACCGGCGCTGGTCCGACTCGGTGCGCCGCGACGCCAACGCGCTCGCCGGCCGCGTGCGCGCCCCCGCGGCGCTCGTGACCGGTGGGTGGTTCGCCGAACGGCCGCGCTGGTCGGGCGACACGGCGGTGGTGTGGTCGGCCTACGGCGTGGGCACGCTGCCGTCGCTCCGGAGCGTGAACGTGGCCACGGGCCGCGCCTCGACGCTCGAGGTGCGGAACACGACGGACGCCACGAGCCTCCTGCCGGACGGTACGCGCGTGTTCGCGCAGCAGGAGTTCACGGATCCGTACACGCAGCGCAGCGACCTGTACCTCACGCGGAACGGCGGCACGCGGCGGCTGACCGTGGGAGCCAGGCTGCTCCAGCCCGACGCGCGGTACTGCGCCGCGCCCGGCACCCCGGCGCGGGCCATCTGCATCGTGGCGGTGCAGCTCTTTCCCGGCACCGCGCGGCTCGCCCACGTACGCGTGGACGGCGACTCGGTGACCATCACGCCGCTCACCGACACGTCGGCCACCAGCATCTGGAGCGAACCGCGCTGGTCGCGCGCGCGCGATCGAATCGTGGCCACGCATTGGGAGTACGGCGGCACGAGCGAGATCGGCGTGTTCGACGCCACGGGCCGGCGGCTCACCACGTTCGGCCGCGCCCGTGCGGTGAACGGCGCGCCCGCGTGGGGCCCCGGCGACTCAATCGTGTTCTTCACCAGCGATCGTTCCGGCCGCTCGGCCCTGTACCGCGCGAACGTGCGCACCGGCGCGCTCACGGTCGTGGCCGACTCGCCCACGGCGCTCTACGACGCCGATGTCTCGCCCGACGGGCGGCGTGCGGCCACGCTGCAGCTCGGTGGCTCCGGCCTCGACCTCACCGTCGTGGACGTGTCGGGGCGGGGCACGCCCGCCGACTCGGCCAGCGTGCTACCGCCGTCGCGCGGGTTGCCGGTGGTGACTGTGGATGCGCCGGCGTCGGACTACCAGGCCATCGGCAGCGTGTTGCCGCGCTACTGGACGCCGCTCCTCTCCGATGGCTACAGCGGCGCGTACCGCGTGGGAGCGTACACGAGTGGGTACGACCTCGTGGGCCGGCACTCGTGGGCCGCGAGCGTCACGCAGGACACGAAGCGCAGCGAGCCCGACTACGACGTCGGCTACGACTTCTCCGGGTTCGGCGTGCCCGTCGTGAGCCTCGGCACGTCGCAGGTGTGGGACCACCCCGGCGTGCCCGATTCGGCGCGCAAGCTGCTGCTTCCCGTGGCGCGGCGGAAGCGGTTCGTGGACGCCGCGCTCACCTTCCAGCGGCGGCGATTCCGTTCCGCGCTCTCGTTCGCCGTGGGCGGCAGCTACGAGTGGCGCGACTTCCGCGCGCTGGCGGAGGTGCCCATCACGCGCTTCGCCCCGGCCGACCGGGCGGCGCTCGCCAAGACGTACACGTATCCCTCCGTGTGGGCCGGCGTGGGCTTCGGCACCGCACGGCAGCCCCCGCTCGCGCTCGGCCCCGAGGACGGCGTGGCCGTTTCGGCGACCGTCACGCAACGCTGGCGCACCGACGCGCCGGACGTGACGCGCGCCACCGGCGTGTACGGCTCGTTCACCGCGTACCGCGGGTTGGATTTCGGCGCGCGCGTGCACCACCTGCTCGCCGTGCGCGTGGCGGCGGCGCAGGAGGACATCACGTCGGCCTCGGAGTACCAGGCCGGCGGCAACAGCGGCACCATCGTGCAGGTGGTTCCCGGCGTCACGTTCGGCGACGGCCGGCGCGCGTTCTTCGTGCGCGGGTTCGACCCCGGCACGCTCACCGGCAACCGGGCGGTGGGCCTGAACGCGGAGTACCGGTTCCCGATCGCGTTTCCCGGCAGCGGGCTCGGTGCCACGCCGCTGTTCTTCCAGCGGGTGAGCGGCGTGCTCTTTGGCGACGCCGCCACCGCGTGGTGCTCGAGCGGCTCGAACACGTCGCCCATCTGTCCGCGGGCGACGGCGCGCGAATGGCTCGGCAGCGTGGGCGCGGAACTTCACCTGGATGCGGCCGTGCAGTACGATGTGCCGTATCGCCTCCGCTTCGGCGTGGCGCTGCCGACGTCGGCGACCAGCCTGGCTCCCACGAGCCCGAAGGTGTACGTGACGCTCGGACTGCCATTCTAGGAACGGAAGCTCGCAGCTGTGAGCTGACCGCTGTCAGCTTCAAGCTATTAATCTGGCCGCTCCGAGCTCACAGCTTTGCGATTAATAGCTTGAAGCCCACAGCCATCAGAGGATAGCTGCCGGTCCCTCACCCCTCACCCCTCACCGCCCCTCACCCCTCACCCGCGCCCCTCACCCGTGC
>JAYEKC010000117.1:0-4621 GCA_034716715.1 Gemmatimonadota bacterium
CGTTACCGCAAACCGCCCACGGCCAACCGCAAACTCGCGGTTGCCCCTAGTGCTTGGTCTGCTCTGCCTTCGGCTTGTCCGGCTTCAGGTACGTCGCCTTGTGGATGCTGTAGGCCGTGACATTGGCGAGGATCGCCAGCGCGATGATCAGCGCGGCGGTTCCCCAGCCCTTGGTGTTCGGATTGTAGCGCTCGTCGGACACTCTGGTGCTCCGTGGTGGACGGGGAATGATAGCTGGGGGAGCGTCCCCCGGGCCAGAGGCGTGGCTGTCACCCCGGTACCGGCGGGGTTATCGTAAGTCCATGGCCACCATCGTCGGCGGTGCACGCCACCAAATCGGGGACTTCGCGGTCACGCCCACGCACGTCGTGGACGTGCGCGACCAGCCCCCGGACCAGTTCGACGACTGGGGTGCCACGGACTGGTCGAAGCTCCGCTGGAAGGACGTGGGCCGGCCGTACCGCGTGGAGAAGTGGTCGCGCGAGAAGAAGGAGTACGAGCGCACCCACGGCGAGCCGCTCCCCATCGTCGAGGGCTGGAAGAAGTTCAACTACAACTTCCACCAGTACTTCACCACCGACGTGCCCGACGCGCAGGCCCGGGTCCGGGGGGAGCTCAAGGCGGCCCTGGCGAAGTTCGACGTCCACGGCGCGCAGGAAGCCATCGAGGAGATGCTGCACCTCCTCATCTGGAACAAGATCCACCGCGTGGAGGATGCCGTGTGGGATCCGCGCGGCAAGCGCGCCCTGTTCACCGGCCTCGACGTCAAGCGCCCGCGGATCCTCTTCCTCGGCGCCGCCGACGGCTACGAGGCCATGCAACTCGCGGCGATGTACCCCGGCGGGCACACCGTGCTCGTGGATTACGACGAGTTCTGCAAGACGGACCGCTTCGGCAAGTTCCCGGAAGCCTATCCGTTCCTCGGCGTGGATCCCGCGACGGGCCACAGGCGCGTGTGGTACCGCGAGGAGATGGACATCGACTTCGAGGTGGAGGACATCCGAAACCTCAAGTACGGCCGCGAGTTCGACATCGTCGTCTCGATCGGACTCGTGGAGCACTTCCCGGACCAGCACAAGCCGCTCGCCTTCGAGTTCCACCGCCGGTTCCTGAAGCCGGGTGGTCACGTGATCGTGACCACGCCGCGCGACCAGGTGCGGAGCCGCGCGTGGTACTGGGTGATGAGCGACCTGCTCAACTACGGATACCGTGAGCTGATGGACGTGAAGCAGCTCGGCCTGTACTCGTACGAGAACGGGTTCGACGTGCTGCGCGCCGGCGTGATCAAGGCGCACAACGGGCTGATACTCAAGAGCAGGTAGACGGGTGACGGGTCACAGGTGACGGGTCACGGACGACCGATCACCGAGTCCCCCCGCGCATTGCGACCGCAGACGTTGCGAACGGAATCCATCTCCACCTGGCGCACAGCGCTCGTCGCCTCGCTCGGCCCCGAGCCGGGCCCGGCCGCGCGCGAGCTCTGGTACATCCTCCACGGCCAGGCGATGCGCGCCACGCAGATCCTCGAGATGGCCGCCGCGCTGAACGACGGCACGCGGCTGCTGGTGGCGCCCGAAGCGCTGAACCGGCACTACGTCGGCCCGGCCGTTTCCCGCGACGCGCCCATCGGCGCCACGTGGATGACGCGCGCCGAGCGCGAGTCGGAGATGCGCGATTACGTGGCGTACTTCGAGACGGTCCACGCCCGGATGCGCGAGCGGTTCGGCGGCGCCACCGCGCCGGTGACCATCCTTGGCTTTTCGCAGGGCGGGGCGGCCGCGGTGCGCTGGGTGGCGGGCGGTACGATTCGGCCGAAGCACCTCGTGGTGTGGGAGTCGTCGCTGCCGCCCGAGGTGGACTGGCGCGCGCTCATGGCGCGGCAGCCGGGCCTGCGCGTGACCTACGTGTGCGGCACGCGCGACAAGTTCATCACGCCCAAGGTGCTCGACGCCCAGCACGCCATCCTGCACGAGGCGGGCGTGCCGTTCGAGGCGGTGTCGTTCGACGGCGGCCACCGCCTCGACGACGAGACGCTCCGGAGCCTCGCGTCCGGTCCCTCCCCGGCCACCGGACGGCGCGAGGGGGGCTGACGCGCGCCGGATTCAGCGCCGCCGCATGCGGTCGAGGTCGCGGCGGTCCTTCTTCGTGGGCCGGCCGTCGCCGGGGATGATCACCGGGGCGGCGTGCTTGAGCTGCCAGGCCAGGCGCTCGCGCTGCTCGCGCGACGCCGCGGTCTCCTCGTAGAGCCGCTGCGCGACGGCCGCGGGGCCGCGCTTGTCGCTCAACCCGCGCACCACCACCTCGTGCTCGTACGGGCCCAGCCGCACGCGCACCACGTCGCCCACGCGCAGTGCCCTGGCCGGCTTCACCCGCTGGCCCGCCACCTCCACCTTGCCGCCGGTCACGGCTTCGCTCGCGAGCGCCCGGGTCTTGAAGAACCGCGTCGCCCAGAGCCACTTGTCCAGGCGCACGGCTGGCGTCGCCCCGGCGCCCCTGCCATCATCCTCGTCGATGCGGGTCATCACGGGGAATATGGCACGGGCCGGCGTCGTGGTCGCGCTGGCGGCGGCGCTCGCGGCGTGCGAGAGTGCCGAGGAGAAGCGTGCGCGCCTCGCCGCGGAATCGCGAACGCGCGTGGAGGCCGCCGAGGCGAAGGCGTCGGCGGTGGCCGCGGCGCCGTCCACCGGCGTCTGGTCCGGCGCCGCGCTCACCAAGCGCCTCGTGGACGCGGGCCTCGCCCCCCAGCGCTTCGACTCGGTGAAGGCGCTGCCGTGGATGGGCGCGCCCGTGATCGCGTACCGCCTGGGCGTGGCCACGCTCGCGGCCTACGTGTACCACGACTCGCTCGCCCGCCGGCAGATCGCCGCGCGCCTCGACCCGGCGACGCTGGCGCCGGCCGGCACGGTGTCGCCGTGGGGCACGCCGCGCCAGCTGGTGCAGAACAACAACCTGCTCGCCATCGTCGTGGGCGGCACCGACCGCCAGCGCGACCGGATCGTGACGGCGCTCGCCGCCGGGGTTGGCGCTCCCTAGATTGCGGGGCATCCCCAACCCGAAGGACACGTGCGTCATTCCTCCCCCCGTTTCAGGGCTGCCGTCGTCGCCCTGTTCGCCATCCTCGCGCGGGCCGTGGCGGCCGCCCAGGCCCTGCCCGACCCGAAGGCCCTGATGGAGAAGCACAACACGGCCGCGGGCACGCGCGCCGCCCTCGACAAGCACACGTCCATCGAAATGACCGCCACGATGTCCATGCCCGCGATGGGCATGGAGGCGTCGATGGAGGTGCTCCGCGGCAAGCCGAACAAGTTCGTCCAGAAGATGGTCATCGGCCCCGTCGGTGAGATCATCACGGGCTTCGATGGCACCGTCGCGTGGACCACCAACCCGATGATGGGCGCGCAGCTCATCCAGGGCGACCAGCTCGCGTCCATCAAGAGCAACGCCGACTTCTTCTCGAACATGCAGGATCCGGCCAACTACTCGAAGGCCGAGACGGTGGAGCTCACCGACTTCGAGGGGCGGAAGTGCTACAAGGTGCGCCTCACGCGCGAGGGGCGCGACGGCTTCGAGTACTTCGACGCGCAGACGGGGTTGCTCGCGGGCTTCTCCGGCACCGTGCAGTCGAGCCAGGGACCGATCGAGACCACCACGGTGTTCACCGAGTGGGGCGAGGTGGGCGGCATCAAGTTCCCGATGAAGCTCGAGCAGCGCACGCCCAACGGGCCGGCCACGATCACCTTCACGAAGATCGAGTTCGACAAGGTGGACCCGTCGGCGTTCAACCTGCCCGATGCCGTGAAGGCTTTGGTCAAGCCGTAGGCAGTTCACCGACCGAAACTTTCCCCGGCGTTCCGCGGTAGATGGGGGCATGATCACCCCCCGACTCTCGTCCGCCATCTCATCCATCGTCGGCGCGGCGCTTGCCGTTGCCGTCGCCGCCCCGTTGCTCGACGCCCAGGTCGTGGAGCGCCGTCCCCGCGCCTCGGACGACGGACCCGTCACGAACTTCGCCGGCGGGTCGCTCACCTACGCCGACCCGCGCGGCGACTTCGCGCAGTACGTCAACGGCGCGTTCGGCATCACGGGCCACTTCCTCCACACGCTCGACGCCGAGGGCATCGTGGCCATCCGCGCCGATCTTGGCTACCTGAACTACGGCCAGGTGACGCGCCGGCAGCCGCTTGGCGGCGGCGCGCTCGGCCTCATCACGGTGGACGTGACGACGTCGAACAACATCGTGTTCGGCGGACTCGGCCTGCAGCTGATGGCGCCGAGCGGCCCGGTGCGGCCCTACGTCAACGGGAGTGCGGGGTTCTCGTACTTCTTCACCACGTCGAGCGTGGAGGGGTCGAGCAACTCGCAGCCGTTTGCCGACTCTCAGAACTTCAGCGACGGCGGCTTCAGCACCATCTGGGGCGGCGGGCTGTACGTGCCGTTCCGCACGTCGGGGACGCCGATTTCACTCGACCTCGGCGTGCAGTCGCACAAGAACCCCGACATCCAGTACCTCAACAAGAACAGCATCTACGTCAAGGACACGTCGACGCCGCCGGTGATCACCCCGATCCGCGGCCCCGCCGACTTCCTCACGTTCCGGCTCGGCGTGACCGTCGGGCTGCGC
>JAYEKC010000118.1:0-22569 GCA_034716715.1 Gemmatimonadota bacterium
ATCGAATGGGACCGCAATCTCCAAGGGCTGCTGACGTTTCTTGATTGGTCGCCTCCGTCCCCCGCCCCCCCGCCGTAGCAGCCAGGTGCGAGCGAACCCTAGGGCGTGATCACCGGCTTCCCGTCCGCATCGAGGTGCACGATTGGCGCGATGCCGGTCTTGCGCAACGCCTCCTCGATCGCCGCGCGGTCGCCCACGATCACCAGGTTCATCACGTCGAGGTCGATGTACTTCTTCGCCACGCGCACGAGGTCGTCCTTCGTGACCGCGCTGACTTTCGCCGCGTACGTCTGGAAGTAGTTCTCCGGCAGGTCGCGCAGGTAGATGCCGCTGATGGCGCTCCGCACGCCGTTCACCGACGCGAACTGCTCCGGCAGCGACTGGACGAGGGCGTCCTTGCCCTGCTTCATCTCGTCGTCCGTGAACGGCTCGCTCCCCTGCACGCCCCGCAGGTGCTGCATGAACAGCATCAGCGCGCTGTCGCTCTTGGCCGTGACGATGCCGCCGCCGGCCCGGAACGCGCCCGGCCCGCGCCCGAACGCGAAGCTCGACCCCACGCCGTAGCTGTACCCCTTTTCCTCGCGGATGTCGTGGTTGAGCCGCGACTGGAAGAGCCCGCCGAGGATCGTGTTCATCACCTCGAGCGCGTAGTAGTCCGGCGTGTACCGGTCCGGCCCGGGCTCGCCAAGGGCGAACACCGACTGCGCCGCCTTCGCCTTGTCCACGAGGTAGATGGTGCGCGGCTTGGGCGCCGGCACCGGCGGATACTTGAAGTCGGGCTTCGACCCGCCTGCGGGCCACGCGGCGAACGCCTTGTCGAGCATCGTCTTCACCGCGGCGGGGTCCACGTCGCCGGCCACGGTGATGACGGCGTGCCCCGGCGTGTAGTAGGCCTTGTGGAACGCCACGATGTCGTCGCGGGTGATGGCCTTGACCGACGCCTCGGTGGTCACGGCGCCATACGGATGCTGGTCGCCGTAGGTCACCTTCGCGAACACGTTGCTCGCCACCACGTTCGGGTTGTCGCGGCCCTGCTGCAGCGTCACCAGCGTGCGTCCGCGGATCCGCTCGAGCGCCTCCGGGGGGAGCTTCGGGTGCAGCATCATGTCCACCAGCAGGTCCACCGCGGTCGGCAGCCGATCCCTCAGCGCGGTGAAGCCGAGCACGCCGGTTTCCTGCGCGACGTTCGACGTGATCGTGATGCCGAGCAGCTGCTGCGCGTTGGAGAACTCGTCGGCCGTCTTCGTGGCCGTGCCCTCGCTCAGCATCTGCGCGGTGAACGACGCCACGCCGGTCTTGTCCATCGGCTCGTAGCTCGTCGTGCCGCCGATGAACCCGACGTTGAACGACACGAGCGGAAGGTCCTTCTTCACGCTGACCACGAGCTCGGCGCCGTTGGCGAGCGTCGCCTTCGTCCACGTGGGAATGTGCGTCGTGGGCGCGGGGCCGGGCTTCGGGACGGCGTTGCGGTCGAACGATGCGGCGCTTTGTGCGTTGCCTTGCGCGAGCACGGAGCCCGCGGCGAGCGCGAGGGCGAGGGCGGTGTTGATGCGGGCGTTCATGTTACCTGCCCTCCACGACGTAGTGGCCGCCGTCGGCGGACACGGTGACCTTGTGGCTCATGGCGGCGTTCGCCGCGTCGGCGGCCTTGCCGATCGGGACGATGGACAGCACGACGCGCCCGGGCGTGAGGTACTTGCTGGCGACGCGCTTCACGTCGGCCGCGGTGACCGACGTGATGCCCGCGTAGAGCTTCCGGTAGTACCCGGCGTCGCCGTGGAACACGGACCCGCGGAGCAGCAACTCGGCCTTGCCGAGGTTGGACTCGAGGCCCGATACGAACTCGAACTCCGTGCCGGCGGTGGCCTTGGTCATCTCCTCGGCGGTGGGCCCCTCGCGCCGGAACCGGTCGAGCACCGAGTCCACCTGCGCCTCGAGCTCGCTGAGCGTGTGGCCCGGCCGCGGCGTCGCCTGGATCACGTACATCCCCGCGTTCTCGTTCGTGGCCTGGAACGCCGACACCTGCGCCGCCGACTGCCGGTCGTAGACGAGCTCCCGGGTGAGGCGCGCGGTGCGCGGGCCCGTGAGGATGGTCGAGACGATGTCGAGGACCTTGTCGTCCCGGGAGTCCTCGCCCACCGTGGGCCACGCGAGGTAGAGCCGCGGCACCTGCACCCGGTCCTCGAACGTGACGCGCTGCACCTGCTGCATGGTCACCGGCGCGACGGTGGGCCGCTCGATGGCCTTGCCCCGCGGGATGGGCCCGAAGTATTTCGCGACCCACTGCTTCGCCTGCGCGGGGTTGAAGTCGCCCACCACCGCGAGCGTGGCGTTGTTCGGCGCGTAGTAGAGCCGGAAGAACTCCTTCACGTCGTCCACCGTGGCGTTCTTGAGGTCGGTCATGTAGCCGACCACGGGCCACGAGTACGGGTTGGATTCCGGGAGCATCTGGCTCGTGAGGATCTCGAACGAGCGACCGTACGGCTGGTTGTCGGTGCGCTGGCGCCGCTCGTTCTGCACGATGTCGCGCTGGGCCTCGAACTTCGCCTCGTCGAGCTTGTCGAGGAGCCACCCCATGCGGTCGGCCTCCATCCACAGGTTGGTCTCGAGGTAGTTCGACGGGACTTCCTCGTAGTAGTTCGTTCGGTCGTTGGTCGTGGAGCCGTTGTTGAATCCGCCCACGCCCTCCGTGTAGCGGTCGTGCGTGCCGTAGGGCACGTGGCCCGAGCCGGTGAACATCACGTGCTCGAACATGTGGGCGAAGCCGGTGCGGCCCGGCTTCTCGTTCTTCGACCCGACGTGGTACCACACGTCCACCGCCACGCGGGGCACGGACTTGTCCACGGAGAGGACGACGGTGAGGCCGTTCGGGAGCTTGTAGGTCTCGAACGGGATGTTGATGGCCGGCGTGGCGGCCTTTGCAGGCGCGCGCTGCGCCACGGCGCCGGTGGCCGCAACGCCGGTGGCCGCCACGCCAAGGAGCGCCACGGCAAGTGAGAATCGCCAGTTCATCATGGGCTTCGTGTGAGGGGAAGGACAATCATTGAATGAGACACCCGCGCGGGCGCCAAAGTTGCAGTCTTCGCACGGACCCGGCCCGCGGCGCAGGGATCGGCGGGAGGCTCCATCCCGCGGCCCCTGCAGCCCGGCACTCAGGGCACGGCGGGCCGCTTCGCCTTGCGCGCGGCCACCAGCCGATCGAAGTCCGCCTGCTCGAGGTACGTCACGTCCACCCAGGCGTGGGCCATCTCGTCCACCGTGCGGTCGCCCCAGCCCACCCACTGCTCCGGGTCGGGGTTGTTGGGGTTGTCCTTCGTGTTGTCGTGCCACGCGGTGAACACGAGCGTCGTGCCCTTCGGGAGCAGCGGCGCGGCGCTGTCGGCGAAGATGTAGTTGTTGTGCCAGTTCCACTGGAAGTTGTTGACGCTCGCGAGCACCTCGCGCTTCCCGTCGGGGTACACGGCCTCCATCATCATCGCCCGGCCGCGCATGTGCATGTGCGGCTGGAAGTTCTCGATGCGCGCCGGCGCGCGAAGCTGGTAGAAGTTCTGCGAGACGGTCTTCTGGCCCGGCGGGATGTCGAGCTCCGAGTTCGGCGCGGCGTTGTACATCGTGAGGATGGTCCGGTTCTTCGGCTTGTACCCCTTGGGGTAGAACCACACGCCGAGTTCCACCTGGTCGTCCTTCACTTCCCTGCCGATGGCGTAGTAGTGGAGCTCCCAGCGGATCTTCGCGCCGGGCAGCATCAGCTTGCCGGCGTCCTCGTTGTAGATCTCGCCGGTCTTGCCGAGTGCCCACTCCATGAAGAGGCCCGCGGACATCGGGCCCATCTCCTGCGCGGTGCTGGCCAGGCCCGTCACGCCCATCTCGTCCTGCTCGAGCATCGTGAGCACGTGGTGCACCACGCGCCGCCCGTCGGGGAACGACGGCTTGATCTCGATGGCCTTCACCCAGCGTTCCTCGGTGAGCCCCGTCTCGCTCACGGGCCGGTACCACTTGTCCTCACCGCGGGCGGTGCGCGTGAACGGCGGGCTCTTCACCACCAGGTCGGGCGCGCCGAACCGGTCGGCGAACTGCCACTGCGTGGGGTCGGGCCACTTCACCGGTGGCGGCGCGTCTTTCGCGTCGCCCTCGGGCGCCCCTGCGGCCACCCATTGGACGATGGTGTTGATCTGCTCGTCCGTGAGCGAGCGGTCGTTCTTGTACGCCTGGATGCCCACGGTCTTGTCGAGGTGCCATGGCGGCATCCGGCGCGTCGCGACGCGCGACTGGATCTTCTGCGCCGCCTTCTTCGCGTCGGCGTAGGTGAGCAGCGACATCGGCGCGATGGCGTTGGGCTGGTGGCACACCTGGCACTTGGCCTGCATGATCGGCGCCACGTCCTTCGACCACGTGGGCGGGTCCTTCGGCGTGTGCATCGCGTTCGACCCGAGCGTGGCGTTCGCCGCGGGCCGCTGCGCGCCGAGGCTCGACGCCGCCGCCAGTATCAGGACCGCCGAGAACCGTGCCATGATCGCCCTCCCGGGCATGTCGCCGCTCGCCGTTGTCCGTTCGCCGTAACCCGTCATCCGTTCCCCGTCGCCTCGCCGTTGTCGTCCGTTACGGCGCCACCGTCACGCGTACGTAGCCGTTCGACCAGCAGCACTGCGAGTGCCCGCCTGCCACCACGCCCGACGCGTCGTTCACCCGCAGCCGCACCACATAGTCGCCCGGCGCGCCGAATGTCGCGGTGGTGGTCGCCAGCCCGTTCGCGCCCGACGCCCGCGGCGCGGGGTTGGCGAACGTCACCGCGCCCGGTCCCGAGTGCTTGAACCAGCGCAGCGTCACCGGCGCGCCCTGGCGCCCGCCGCTCGCCACCGAGTTGCGCGCGTTGCCGTCGTCCGTCGCCCACGCCTTGAGCTCCACCGGCACGCCCACGCGGGCCACGACCGGCCCGGCCGTGATGCCTCCCGGGCCCGCGCCCGCCGGGCCGCCCTCGGCGAACCGGATCACGGGCGGCGTGTTGCCCGTGCCCGCCTCGCCCTCGAGCGCGTCGATCTGCCACTGCGGCCGGATGTGCCCCGGGATGCGCAGCGTGTCGCCGCGCACGATCAGGGTCCAGACGACCTTGTCCGAGACCTTGGCGTCCGCCGGCAGCGTGACCGTGAACACGCCCCAGTTGCGGCGCGGGTAGAACACGGCGGGCTGCCCGCGGTCGGCGGGGCCGGGCGAGAAGAAGTTGTCCGGCCCCACGGGCACCTCGACGACCTCTTCCGCGTTGCGGTTGAAGTAGCCGAACGAGAGGGCGTAGGTGCCGTCGGCGTTCCGGTACCAGCCCTCGAAGGCCGGCGTGACGTCCTGCCCGGAGTTGCGCACGGGTGCCAGTGGCGTGGCCTGCGCCCGGACAGTGCCCGGGCCGGCCGCGAGCGCGACGGCGATGGCCGCCGCGATGGGGGAGATGGGCCGCATCCCTATAGATGTGCTGTCGGCGGCGTGGGCTGTCAACACCACCCTCTGTCTACTGTCTACTGTCTACTGTCTACTTGATAAACGTTCCCGCGCGCAGCTCGCTGATTGCCGTCTGGAGTTCCTCGCGCGTGTTCATCACGATCGGGCCGTACCACGCCACCGGCTCCTCGATGGGGCGCCCCGACACGAGCAGGAACCGGATCCCCTGCTCGCCGGCCTGCACCACCACCTCGTCGCCCGACCCGAACTGCACGAGCGAGCGATTCCCCGCCGTCGTGCGCACCGGGTTCGGGTCCTCCACGTGCCGCTCGGTGAGCACGCCCCCCGGCTCCGACGCGTCGCGGAAAGTGCCCTCGCCCTCGAACACGTATGCAAACGCGTTGGCGCGGGTGTCGATCTTGAGGCGCTTCTTCTTCCCGGGCGGCACCGCCACGTCGAGGTAGCGCGGGTCGGCGGCGATGCCCTCCACCGGGCCTTTCTTCCCCCAGAACTCGCCGATGATCACGCGCACCTTCGTGCCGTCGTCGTCGATGACCTCGGCCACGTCCTTCGACTTCACGTCCTGGTACCGTGGCGCGGTCATCTTCCGGTCGCTCGGCAGGTTGGCCCAGAGCTGGAAGCCGTGCATGCGGCCCTGTGCGTCGCCGTGGGGCATCTCCTGGTGCATGATGCCGCGCCCCGCCGTCATCCACTGCACGTCGCCGGCGCCGAGCTTGCCCGAGTTGCCGAGCGAATCGTTGTGCGAGACGTCGCCCGAGAGGACGTACGTGATGGTCTCGATGCCGCGGTGCGGGTGCCACGGAAACCCGGCGAGGTAGTCGCTCGGCCGGTCGCCGCGGAAGTCGTCGAACAGCAGGAAGGGGTCGTATTCGTTCTTCTCGCCGAACCCGAACGCGCGACGCAGGCGGACGCCCGCGCCCTCCACGGTGGGGACGGCTTCGGTGATGCGGGTGACTGGGCGGATGGACATCTTCTGCTCCAACGTATGGCGTTCACGGGGCCGGCGGCCATCTGGCAGGCGCGGCCCACAACTATAGAATACACGGGGTGGCGGCCAGGTTCCGAATCCCGGCGGCTGTCCAGCCCGTAGTGCAGGGTTCGGGGCCGCCCCCGCCCCGCGCGACCCCCAATGAGCCATGCGATGATCACCCATGCACAGGTCAAGGCCGCCGCCCCGCCGGCGCCCATCGCCCCGCAGGTAGCCGGCACCCCGGTCGCCTCCGGCGATCCGGTGCTCGTATACCGGGCGCTGCGCGACCAGCGCGAAATCCTCGGCGACCAGCTGCGCGACCTTCAGAACATGCGCAACGACCTGGTGAGCCAGCTCGGGCAGAACAACCAGTCCGCGGCCACGAAGGCCGCCCTCGAGAAGCGCATCGCGAACGTGGACGAGCGCATCGCCGACCTCGACAAGCAGGTAGCGGCGAGCGACCGGGCGGTGGCCGAGGCGGCCGCCGTGCCCGGCGCGACCGTTCGCCCGCCCGACGTGCGCCGCGACCGGCCCGACCCCGACATGATGGCGGGGCTGTCGTTCCTGCTGATCTTCACGGTCGCGATACCCGTCACGATTGCCTACACCCGCCGCATCTGGCGCCGTTCGGCGCGAGCCGAGGCGGCGCTGCCGCCCGAGATGACGGAGCGGATGGCGCACCTGGAGCGCGGCGTGGAGGCCATTGCCCTCGAGGTGGAGCGCATCGGCGAGGGCCAGCGGTTCCTCACGCAGGCCATGGTGGACCGCGGCGCGGTGCCAGCAATCGGTGCCGCCGGGCACGAGCACGACGAGCCGCGCCGTCGATAGGGGCACGTGCCGCGCCGCCGGGAAGTGCTTGCCGCATGAAGCGAATCGGCTCGAGCTGGATGAAACTGGCCGCAGCCGGTGCCTCACGGCGACGCCGTGCGTGGCTCGTGCTTGGCGCGGCAGCGTGGCTCGCGCCATCGGCATCGCCGGCGCGGGCGCAGGGACAGGCGCTGCCCTACGCGTGGAGCGTGGTCACAGACTCGGCGGCGTTTCCGGGGAGCTACAACTTTCCCGTCTTCGTCGTGCACGGTGAGATGTGGGCGCTGCACCTCGAGGGTGCCTGGCGCTCAACCGATGCCAATCGGTGGACGCGTACGGAGCTGCCGAAGTCGGGGCTCAATTCGGGCTACCAGAAGTTCGTCATGCTCGGCGACGCGGTATACGCGCTCGGCACGATGACGGGCAACTACATGGACCTGCACCTCACGTCGCGCATCGTGCGTACGCGCGACCTGCGGAGCTGGGAGATCGTCGCGCCGGAATCGAACCTCCCGGCACGGGTGTTTTACGGCGCCCTCACGCATCGCGGGCGGGTGTGGATCCTTGGTGGTTACGATGGCAAGGCGTACTACAACGAGGTGTGGTCGTCGCCGGACGCGATCCACTGGACGCGCGTGCTCGCCCACGCGCCCTGGAGCCCGCGCAACATCGACGGCGCCGTCGTGTTCAAGGACCGCCTGTGGGTCCTTGGCGGGGGCGTGATCGACGGCCAGCGAGAGCCGAACCCGAACGCCAGACGCGAAGTCTGGTCGAGTGCCGACGGCGTCACCTGGATCCGGTCGCCCGACCGGAACGCGGCGGCGTGGGGCGGGACCCCAGTCACGTTCGATGGTCGCCTCTGGCTCGTGGCGTCGAACCGCAACAGCACCTTTGCGCCGTCGATGATGATGACGGAAGACGGTGCCGCCTGGCATGAAGTATCGGCACCGTGGTCGCCGCGGGGCGCACCGGCGGTCTGGACGTGGAACGGGCGTCTGTACGTGGCGGGTGGCAAGTATTCGGTGCAGGTCAACGGACGGCAGGAGTTCATCTACCGGAACGATGTCTGGGCCATGTCGAGGGCGCCGTAGGGGCAAGATGATACGTATCGCCGTGCTCATCGCGGCAATCGCCGCCAGCGGGAGCGCCCAGCAGGTTCCGCCCGCGGCCGCGCAGAACCCCTCGCCGATGACGGAGTCCACCCGCCGGCACGAGCGGCTGGTGGAACACGCGCTCGCCGGCGCCGCGCGGACATTCACCGGGCCGGCGGGCAAGCCCGTCGAGGTGTTCGTGCCCGACGCGGCGCGCGGCCAGGGCACGTTCCACCTCGTGATCCATTTCCACGGAGCCGCGTGGGTCGCCAACCAGGCCACCGCCGCGGCCGACCGGCGGGCCGTGACCGCCACGCTCAACCTCGGCACGGGCTCGGGGGTGTACCATCGTGCGTTCGTTGACGCCGCGGCGTTCGACTCGCTCGTCGCCGGCGTGGAGCGCGAGGTGGCCACCGCGACTGGCAACCCGGCGCACGCGGGCCGCATCACGCTCACCGGATGGTCCGCCGGGCACGGCGCGATTCGCGCCATCCTGCTCGATTCCGCGCACTTCGCCCGCGTGAACGACGTCCTCCTGCTCGACGGGATGCACACGTCGTACGTGCCCGAGGGGCGTGTGCTGGCGCTGGGCGGCACGCTCGACACCACGAACCTGGCCGCGTTCGCGGCGTTCGCCCGGGCGGCCGCGCGCGGCGAAAAGCGGTTCCTCGTGGTGCATTCCGAGATCTTCCCCGGCACGTTCGCCAGCACCACCGAGACGGCCGACTGGCTGCTCGCCGCGCTCGGGCTCCGGCGCGAGCCCGTGCTGCGATGGGGCCCGCGGGGCGCCCAGCAGCTCAGCGAGGCGCGCGCCGGCCGCTTCGCCCTCCTGGGCTTCGCCGGGAATTCGGCCCCCGACCACGTGGACCTGCTGCACGGAATGCCCGATTTCCTGGCGAGGCTCCTCGGGCGCTGACGGGAGCCGTTCGGCCCTCCGCAGCGAAGGGAGATGCGAACCGGGCTGGCGACACCGATATTGTAGCCACCCCAGTCCGGAGGGCCCCACCCGGCCACGCCCGCACCAGCCACAACCGAAGGATGCATTCCCTCGCGCGCGACCGCGCCGCGAGCATCCGTAGAGAGCTCGACTGACCCCCACCATTTCCCCCGAATGATCACCAGACGAGTGTTCACGCTCCTGCTCGGGACGTGCCTGCTCGCGACGCAGGCGTTCGCGCAGCAGAAGACCGTCACCGGCAAGGTGACGAACGAGCAGGGCACGCCCGTTGCCGGCGTCCAGATCGGAATCAAGGGCACCACCATCGGCACGCTGTCGGCCGGCGACGGCACGTACAGCCTCCGCGCGAGCGACGGCCAGGTGCTGGTCGTCCGCCTGATCGGCTACGAGCCGCAGGAAATCCCCGTCGGCTCGGCGAGCGTCATCAACATCCAGGTGAAGGCCGTTCCCACGAGCCTCAACGCGATGGTGGTGACGGCGCTCGGCCAGACGGCGCAGCTCCGGTCCGTGGGCACCGCCCAGCAGACCGTCGAGGGCGCCGCCATCGCCCAGACGCAGCGTCAGAACTTCATCAACGCGCTCTCCGGCCGCGTGGCCGGCGTGGAGGTGGTGAGCACCTCCGGCGTGCCGGGCGCGTCGAGCTCCATCACCATCCGCGGCGTGAGCTCCATCAGCAGCAGCAACCAGCCCCTGATGGTGGTGGACGGGCTGCCGCTCGACAACAAGACGCTGAACACGAACGTGCTTGCGTCGGACGCGCCGGGGTCCACCACGGCGTTCAACAACCGCGGCATCGACTTCACGAACCGCGCGGCCGACATCAACCCCGAGGACATTGAGTCGCTCGTGGTGCTGAAGGGCCCCGAGGCGTCGGCGCTCTACGGGATTGACGCGGCCAACGGCGCGATCGTGATCACCACCAAGCGCGGCAGGGCCGGCGCGGGCGGGTTCGAGTACAGCGCCAACTTCAAGCTCGAGAGCACCAACTCGCGGCCCGCCACCCAGCGCAAGTACGGCCCCACCACGATCGCCGGCTCGACGCTCGGCTCGTTCCAGTACTTCGGGAACCCGTACGCCGACACGACGACGTTCTACGACAACATCAGCGGGTTCTTCCGCACTGCGGCCACGCAGCGCCAGAGCCTCTCGTTCAGCGGCGGGTCGCAGGACTACGCGCTCAACTACCGCGTCGCGGTGTCGAGCGACAAGCAGCAGGGCGTGGTGCCCAACTCCGACCTCGACAAGCTGAACCTCACCGGCGCCACGCAGGCGCAGGTGAACCGCTGGATGAAACTCGACCTCTCGATGGCGTACGCCAACGTCACCAACAACCAGGCGTACAAGGGCGACGCCGGGCCGCTCATCGGCCTCCTGCTCTGGCCCTCCACGGACAACGCCAAGGACTACCTCACGCCCGCGGGCAACCGCCGCCGCCTCACGGCGCTGGCGCAGGCCTCCGAGGTGGACAACCCGTACTTCAACGTCAACAAGAACCTCAACAACTCCAAGCAGAGCCGGCTCACGACGAACTTCGGCATGTCGCTCACGCCGTGGAGCTGGGGCGAGCTCAAGACCAACATCGGCGTGGACGGCTACACCACGCAGTACACGGCGCTGCGGAGCCCCGAGAGCGCACTTGGCTTCTCCAACAACGGCATTATCGACTTCGCCGACGACATCACGCGCAACATCAGCATGCAGACGCTGCTGAACTTCACGCCGCGCGTGGTCACGCACGACCTCACGGTGAGCGGCTTTCTCGGCCACGCCGTGCAGGACGCCAAGTCGGTGGTGGACGCGCTCAAAGGTTCGGACTTCCTCGACCCGAACTTCATCTCCATCAACAACACCAACTCGCGCACCAACCGCAGCACCACCACGCAGCGCCGGCTGGTGAGCGCGTTCGGCCAGGTGACGCTCGATTGGCGGCGCTACCTCTACCTCAACGTCACCGGGCGCAACGACTGGACCAGCACCATTCCGGTAGTGCGCAACTCGTTCTTCTATCCCTCGGTGTCGTCGAGCTTCATCTTCTCGGACGCGTTCCCGTCCATCGGGAAGCACGTCACCGGGAAGCTGCGGGCCGCGTACGCCGAAGTGGGGCGCGACGCCCGGCCGTACGCGTACCGGCCGTCGCTCGAGTACAAGACCACCACCAACGGCGGCTACGGCTACGGCTTCACGGGCCCGAACCTCGACCTCAAGCCCGAGTTCGCGAAGTCGTGGGAGGTGGGCACCGAGACGAGCTACCTGAACGACCGGCTCGGCTTCGACGTGACGTACTACAAGAAGCGGACCAAGGACCAGATCGTCAACGACATCCGCGGCAGCTACGGCACCGGGTTCATCCTCTTCAACCTCAACGGCGCCGAGACCGAGAACCAGGGCTGGGAAATCACGCTGCGCGGCACGCCCATCCTGAAGGACGACTTCTCGTGGGACGTGCAGGCCAACTTCACCCGCGCCCGCGGCAAGGTCATCAAGCTGCCCAACGCGCTGCCCGAGTCGTACGTGTCCGACACGTGGCTCTACGGCAACGTGCGCAACGGCGTGCAGCCGGGCCTCTCGACGATGTCGCTCACCGGGCTCTTCTACCTGCGCGACACCGCCTCGGTGTCCGGCCACAAGGGCGAGCTGCTCATCGACCCGGCCACCGGCCTCCCGCTCCGCTCGACGACGTTCATCGACGGCGGCTACGACCGGCAGCCCGACTACACCGTGGGCATCACCAACACGTTCAAGCGCGGGCCCTGGACGCTCGACTTCCTCGTGGACATCCGGAAGGGCGGCGACATCTTCAACGCCACCGAGCACTACCTCACCACCCGCGGCCTCGCCACGAGCACGCTCGACCGCGAGACGCCGCGCGTGATCAAGGGCATCCTCCGCGACGGCAAGGAGAATACGGCCACCCCGACGGTGAACACCATCGTCGTGGTCCCGGCCATCCAGACCAACTACTACACCTCGCTGAGCGAGGAGCTGTTCATCGAGAAGAACATCAACTGGGTGCGGCTCCGCGACGTGACGCTGCGCTACGAGTTCGGCGCGGGGTTCCTCCGCGCGCGGCGGGCCAGCGCGTACATCACGGCCACCGACCTCTTCCTCCGCACCAACTACTCGGGCCTCGACCCCATCGTGAACGGCAACACCGCGGCGGTGGGCGGGTCGGGCGGCGCCGGCATCGACTTCGGGAACTTCCCCGTGCCGCGCGGCATCAGCTTCGGCCTCAAGCTGGGGTACTAGACCAATGACCAGACTCCTCCGAAAGGCCGTCCTCATCGGCGCCTTCACGGCGGCCAGCGGCTGCCAGAACTTCCTCGACGTCAACACCAACCCCAACGCCCCGCAGGCGGTCTCGGCGAACCTGTACCTCTCGCCGATGCTGCACTGGATGGTCACGTCGCCGCAGTACGACGGCCGGTTCGTGGGTCGCTACGCCCAGGAGTGGACGCTCCCGGGCACCAGCCTCTCCACGTGGGACCGGATGGGCTACGACCCCAGCAGCGACAACGGCGCCCAGCAGTGGCGCGACGTGTACTGGTCGCTCGGCCAGAACCTCGTGGACATGATGCGCATCGCCGAGGCCGAGCAGCGCTGGGACCTCCTCGGCGTGGGCTACATCCTCAAGGCGTGGGGCTGGCAGGTGACCACCGACCTGCACGGCGAGATCATCGTGCAGGAGGCGATCGACCAGAGCCGGTTCAAGTTCGACTACGACACGCAGGAGTACGCGTACACCGAGATCCAGAAGCTGCTCACCAAGGCCATCGAGCTGCTCCAGCGCACCGACGGCGCGGTGGACGCCACCTACCTCGGCCGCACCGACAAGATGTACAACGGCGACCGCACCAAGTGGCTCAAGCTCGCGTACGGGATGCTGGCGCTGAACCTGAACCACTACTCGAACAAGGCCGCGTACAAGCCCGCTGACGTGATCGCGAACGTGGACAAGTCGCTGGCCAGCAGCGCCGACGACCCGCTCCTTGCGTACCCGAGCACGAACAACGACGACCGCAACTTCCTCGGCCCCACGCGCAGCAACGTCACGAGCTACCGGCAGACGCAGTTCGTGGTGGCGCTGATGGACGGCACGCAGTTCGGCGGCGTGGTGGACCCGCGGATGAGCCGGATGCTGAGCCCGTCTCCCGACGGTGCGTACCGCGGCCTCGACATCAACACGGTGGGCTTCGGCGCGTTCACCACCGCGCAGCGGCCGAACAACTTCTTTGGCTACGCGGCGGCGCCGGCGTCGGGCTCGCCCAGCCGGTATCTCTTCGACGACAAGTCGAAGCTGCCGGTGATGACCTACGCGCAGCTCCAGTTCATCAAGGCCGAGGCGGCGTACCGCTCGGGCGACAAGGCCACCGCCCTCACTGCGTACCGGAACGGCGTCTCGGCCCACATCGACTGGGTGAACGCGCGCAACAGCGACAACGGCCAGGCGGTGACGCAGATCAGCGCGGCGGAGAAAGCCGCGTTCCTGGCGGCGCCGCAGATCGTGCCCGCGAGCGCGGCCCAGCTCACGCTCACGCAGATCATGACCCAGAAGTACATCGCCCAGTGGGGCTGGGGGCACAATGAGATCTGGATGGACCTGCGACGGTACCACTACACCGACGTGGATCCCGCCAGCGGCAAGCAGGTGTTCCCCGGGTTCACGCCGCCCATCACGCTGTACCCGGACAACGCGGGCAAGATCGTGCAGCGCATCCGCCCGCGGTACAACTCCGAGTACGTATGGAACCTCGACGCGCTCAAGGCCATCGGCGGCGACGCGCTCGACTACCACACGAAGCCCATCTGGATCACCCAACCGTAATCCCCCCATGACCAGGCCAATCCCTTCCCTCGCGGTCCTGCTCGGCGCGGCGCTCGTGGCGTCGTGCGGCATGAACGCCGTGCAGGACATCACCGGGCCGCTGCCGTCGGCCCGGGTGCGGTTCTTCAACTTCGGCGTCAACGCGCCGGCCGTGAACTTCTACGCCGGCGGCGCCAAAATGACGGCCATCGGCTCCACCACCGGCGTCGAGTCCACGAGCGGCGTGAGCTACGGCGGCACGGGCGCCAACAACTCGGGGCTGTATTCCGGCCTCGACCCCGGCCAGTACGACCTCACCGGCAAGATCGCCGCGACCACGGACAAGGACCTCGTGATCGCGAAGGTCTCCACCGCCATCGCCGACGGGAAGTACTACTCGTTCTACATGAGCGGGTTCTACGACGCTAACGCCAAGACGGTCGAGGCGTTCGTGGTGGAGGACCCGATCCCGGCGGCGTTCGACTACACGCAGGCGTACGTGCGGTTCGTCAACGCCATCTCAAACGCCAGCGCGATGACGCTGTACGCGAAAAGCACCGTGACCGGCACGGAGGTGCCCATCGGTGCCGGAGTCGCGTACAAGAACGCCGGCGCGTTCACGGCGGTGCCCGCGGCGGTGTACGACCTCAGCACGCGGTACGCCGGGGCCAGCACCAACGCCATTGCCCGCACTGCCGTGTCGTTCATCGCCGGGCGGGTGTACACGATCACCGCCCGTGGCGACATTACGGTAACCTCCACGACGGCCGCCAACCGGCCATTCCTGGACAACACCGCCAACAGGTGAGGCACGTGCAGTGAGCAAGCGTTCCGCGAAGGCCCGCGCGTCCACGGAGGACCGCGGGCCTTTCGTTTCCCTCGCCGCCGCCAACACCGTCCTCGAGCACATCCCGACGGTGGTGGTGGACGACCATGACGAGATCGCGCGGCTGGTGGCGGCGCGCATCGCCGCCATCATCCGCGCCAACGACAAGGCGCGCCGCCGCACGGTGCTCGGCCTCGCCACCGGGTCCACGCCCATCGGCGTGTACCGCGAGCTCGTGCGGATGCACCGAGAGGAGCAGCTCAGCTTCCGCCGTGTGGTGACGTTCAACCTCGACGAGTACTGGCCGATGGAGCCGTCGAGCATCCACTCGTACCACCGGTTCATGCGGGAGAACCTGTTTGACCACGTGGACATCGACGCGAACAACGTCCACGTCCCCGACGGCACGGTGGCGCGCGGCAAGGTGGATGCGGCATGCGCGGCGTACGAGCGGGCCATCCGCGACGCCGGCGGCATCGACTTCCAGATCCTCGGCATCGGCAAGACCGGGCACATCGGGTTCAACGAGCCCGGGAGCGGCGCGGCGAGCCGCACGCGACTCGTGCACCTCGACAACGTCACGCGGCGCGACGCGGCGGCCGACTTCTTCGGCGAGGAGCACGTGCCGCGCGAGGCGCTGACGATGGGCATCGCGACCATCCTCGAGGCGCGGGAGATCGTCATCCTCGCCACCGGCGAGCACAAGGCCGCCATCGTGCGGCGCGCGGTGGAGGGCGAGGTGAACGTCGAGGTGGCGGCCACGTTCCTCCAGCGGCACCCCGGCACGACGTTCTACGTGGACGCGGCGGCCGCGGCCGACCTCACGCGCGTGGCCACGCCGTGGCTGCTCGACGAGGTGCGGTGGACGCCGGCGCTCACGCTCCGCGCGGTGACGTGGCTCTCGACGGTGACCGGCAAGGCCGTGCTCAAGCTCACGCAGGCGGACTACGCCGAGCACCGGCTGTCGTCGCTCGTGGCGCGGTACGGGTCGCCCGGCGCGGTGAACGGCGAGGTGTTCAACATCCTCGGCGCGAAGATCCGCGGGCGGAGCAAGCTGCCGCGCGGCAAGCGGGTGGTGGTGTTCTCGCCGCACCCCGACGACGACGTAATCTCGATGGGCGGCATCCTGCGGAAGCTGGCGCTCAACGGGAACGCGATCACCGTGGCGTACATGACGAGCGGGAACATCGCCGTGTTCGACCACGACGTGCGGCGGTACGTGGACGTGCTGCGGCGGCTGGCGCACGACCATCGGATTGGCGGGGCCGAGGTGACCCGTCTGGCGAAGACGGTGGACGAGTTCCTGGCGCGGAAGCGGCCCGGCGAGGTGGACATTCCCGAGATTCAGGATCTCAAGCGGGTGATCCGCGAGGCCGAGGCCGTGAGCGGGCTCGAGACCGTGGGGCTCGGGGCGGCGAACGCGCGGTTCCTGAACCTGCCCTTCTACCAGACCGGCAAGGTGCGGAAGGACCCCATCGGGCCGGCCGACGTGGCGATCGTGCGCAAGTTGCTCAAGGAGGCGCGGCCCGATCTCGTGTTCGTGGCCGGGGACCTGAGCGACCCGCACGGCACGCACCGGATGTGCAAGGAGACCGTGGACCGGGCGATGCGGTCGTTGTGGCGGCGACCTGGGTCGAAGGGGCGGCCCGAGGTGTGGCTGTACCGCGGGGCGTGGCAGGAGTGGCCCGTGACGGACGCCACGTGGCTGGTGCCGCTGTCGCAGGAGGAGCTGAAGCTGAAGGTGCAGGCCATCTTCAAGCACCAGTCGCAGAAGGACTCGGCGCCGTTCCCGGGCACGGACGACCGCGAGTTCTGGCAGCGGGTGGAGTCGCGGAACAAGGAGACGGCGGCGGTGCTGGACCGGCTCGGGCTGGCGGAGTACTTCGCGATGGAGGCGTACGTCGTGGAGTAGGGGCCACGGCGGGGCCGAGGTCCGAATCCGGTCACCAGCTGAGGCGCCTGGCGCCGTGCCTGGCGTGCCAGCGTGGGTGCGCGATGCCGCGGTGGGTTTCGGGACGGCCGCGGGGCCTGGTTGGCCCCATACGGGGCCTACGGCCCCCAAAAGCAACGCAGCGCGTGTTACGCAGCATGCCCACGCAGCCTAATTCCGGTCACCTCCCGGAACACGCCCGTAAGTCGTGGCCGGAAATGGTCTTGCCGGCGGGGTCGGGAAAGCGCACGCTTAAACGCTGCGCGAAATTGCTGCATTTTCACGCCGACGCAGCCTAAACAGACTGCAGCGCGGGCCTGACGTCGACGACGGCGGACTACGCGCGCTTCCTCCAGATGTACTTGAACGGCGGGGTGTTGGACGGCAGGGGCTGCTGGGCAGGAAGACCGTCGAGCTCATGCTGACCAACCAGATCGGCAACCTCGAGCCGCCGTTTGGCCTGGGCTTCCAGCTCGAAACACCCGCGGCCGACTATCGGACGGTGGTGAGCAAGGGGACCTTTTCCTGGGGCGGTGCGTTCAACACGTCGTATTGGGCTGATCCCAAAGAGCGCCTCATCGGTCTCATCTATACGAACACCACGGGCGACGGACCGCCAAGGCTGGGAGGGCCGTTCAAGGTGCTGACATACGCGGCGCTGAGGTAGCCCCGCTGCTTGGATCGCGGCTGTGGCCACGTGGCCGGGGTTGACGCGGTGGTTGTCCTGCCGCGCCCGGGCTCGTAACGTTTATCCCTCCCCCACCACCACAACTCATGCCAGTCCGTGATGTGCGCTCATACCGCGCGGCGTTGGTACTGGTGTTTCTGCTGGCCTCCGAAGTGCATGCACAGGTCCGCGACTCCCTGCAGGCCACGCCCAGGTTCGACCAGGCCGCCGCCCTCGCCGAACTGAAGGCGGCGATCGCCGGCAAGGAAGAGCTTCCCGCCGTGGAGGTGTTCAAGAACATCCGGCAATACAAGGGCGTGACGGCCTCGCGGTTCCTCCGAATCATGGAGTTCGGCTTCACCGTGGCCCTTGGCGTCGACTGCACGCACTGCCACACGCCCGGCAGGTGGGAGGCCGACGACAAAGAGACGAAGCAGATCGCGCGCGAGATGTCGGCCATGCTCGGGGCGATCAACAACGACTTCCTGAAGAAGATCCCCAACCTGAAGAGCACCAACCCCGCGGTGAACTGCACGACGTGCCACCGGGGCAGCACGCGTCCGGCGCTCGAGCTGCCGCAGGCGCCCAGGCCGCCCGGCATATGAACTCCGGCGTGGTGACGACGCCCGCCCGGGCCGGGCGACGCCCCGGCACGGCGCACGGCCGCTGGATCGCCGCCGCCGTGGTCCTGTCGTTCGCGCGCCAGGCACTCGCCCAGGGGAACAACCTTCCAGCCCGTGCCTCCGGCGGCGCGTCGGCGACCGCAGGCGAGCAGGCGACGCGGATCGGCACGCACGACAACGACGAGCCCGCAGGCGCGATGACCGGCAAGGTCCTGCGCGTGCGGCTCGCCGTCGTGCGCGGCGCCTGGCAACCGGAGGGCACGAACGGCCCGGTACGGGACGTCTACGCCTTCGCGGAGGAAGGGCGCGCTCCGACGATCCCCGGTCCGCTGCTTCGCGTGGCGGAAGGCGTGGAGCTCCAGGTCACGGTCCGCAACCGCACGACGGCTGCCGTGAAGATCCACGGACTCGTGAGCCGGCCGGCGGCGACGGACGAGTTCACGGAAGTCGCGCCGGGGTCGTCGCGGGAGTTCCGCTTCAAGGCCGGCGCGCCGGGCACGTATTACTACTGGGCTCGCGCGACCGATTCCGCGTTCAACCGGCGCGACGGCATCGACAGCCAACTGACCGGCGCCTTCATCGTGGACCGATCGGGGCCGGAGAAGCCGACGGACCGCATCTTCGTCATGGGCGAGTGGCTGGGTCCGATGACCCCGCCCGGCACGCCGCGCAAGGCGTCGCTCGTGATCAACGGACGATCGTGGCCGCACACGGAGCGGCTCTCGCTTCCGTTCGGCCAGGCGGTGGAGTGGCGCGTGATCAATGGAAGCGCCGCGCCCCACCCGATGCACCTGCACGGCACGTTCTACACGGTCGAGAGCCGCGGCACGGCGACGCGCGACGTGGTGTACGGTTCGGCCAATCGCCGCCTGGTGACCACGGAACTCATGGATCCGGGCACCACCATGATGATGCGCTGGGTGCCGGACCGCGTCGGCAATTGGCTGTTTCATTGCCACCTGCTGGCGCACGTGGCCGGCGACCTGCGGCTCGGCGACGCCGCGGAGGCACACGGTGCGGCCGTGGAGCACGCCGAGCACGCCGAGCACGACATCGAGCAGGCGATGGCTGGGCTGGTGCTCGGCATCACGGTGCAGCCGGGCGACGAGACGGCGGCGCCCGACCTCGAAACCCACGTGCGACGGCGGATGTCCCTCCACGTGCGGCAGGCCCCCGGCGTCTACGGCGACCGCCCGGCCTATGGCTTCTCCATCGGGGACGACACCGGCGAGGCGCCGCCCCTTGGCGCCGGAGCCATGCTCAGTCCGCCGATCATCGTCACGAGAGGTGAACCACTGGTCATCGGCGTCTCCAATGAAATTGACGCCTCACTCGCAATCCACTGGCACGGAATTGAACTCGAGAGTTTCAACGACGGCGTGCCCGGGTGGAGCGGACAGTCAGGCAACGTGATGCCCGCGGTGCAGCCCGGGCAAACCTTCGACGTGAAATTCACGCCGCCGCGGGCCGGCACGTTCATCTACCACACCCACGGCCACGACCGGCGGCAACTCATTTCAGGCATGTACGGCCCGCTCATCGTGACCGAGCCCGGCAAGCCATTTGACCCGGCCGTCGAGCGCATCGTGCTGCTCGGTGGCGCGGGTCCGGGCTCGCCCGCGGTCGAAATCAACCGGTCCACCAATCCGCCGGCGATGCAGCTGAACGTCGGCGTCCGGCATCGGTTCCGGATCATCAACATCACGCCGAACTTCGTCGTGACGATCTCGCTCCGTGGCGACGCGGGCCCCGTCCAGTGGCGGGCGGTCGCGAAGGACGGCGCCGACCTGCCGCCGAACCAGGCTACCGCGCGGGCCGCGTCGTTCCGGATAGGTATTGGCGAGACGTACGACTTCGAGTATGAGCCGACGGCGCCCGGCGAACTGCGGCTGGAAGCGCTGCGCGGGGGCTACCTGACGTCCGTGCTGGTGCAGGTCGTCCGGTGACGAGGCGACCGAGCCGGCTTGTCACGATGACCCCGCCACGATGATCGCACTCCCCGGACGCTACGAGATCGAGCGCGAGATCGGCCGCGGCGGCATGGCCACCGTCTACCTCGCCCGCGACGTGCGGCACGACCGCCGCGTGGCGCTGAAGGTCATGAAACCGGAACTCGGCGCCGTGCTCGGCACCGAGCGGTTCCTCGCCGAAATACGCGTCACGGCCAACCTGCAGCACCCCAACCTCCTCCCCCTCTTTGACTCGGGGGAGGCGGAGGGGCTCCTCTTCTATGTAATGCCCTACGTTGAGGGCGAGTCGCTGCGCGACAAGCTCGACCGAGAAAAGCAACTCACGATTCCCGACGCCCTGCGCATCGCGGTCGCCGTGGCCGGCGCCCTCGACTATGCCCACCGGCACGGCGTGATCCATCGCGACCTGAAGCCGGAGAACATCCTGCTCCAGGACGGCCAACCGCTCATCGCCGACTTCGGCATCGCGCTGGCCGTCTCGAAGGCCGGCGGTGAGCGCGTGACGCAGACCGGCCTGTCCCTCGGTACACCGCAGTACATGTCTCCCGAGCAGGCCGCGGGCGACCGTACCGTGGATGGCCGTAGCGACATCTACTCGCTCGGCGCCATCCTGTACGAATCCCTTGCCGGCGAACCGCCGCACATCGGCGGCACCATCCAGGCCATCGTCGCCAAGGTGCTGACGGAGACCCCGGCCAGCGTGCGCGTGCGGCGCCCTAGCGTACCCGAGCCGGTTGCCAGTGCCATCGCCCACGCGCTCGAGAAGCTCCCCGCCGACCGCTGGAGCACCGGTCAGGAGTTTGCCGCCGCCCTGCAGGCCGCGGCCGCCGGAGCCGTCACGCACGTGCCGGCGGCCGCGGCAGCACCAGATGCCGGGGCGGGGCGGTTTGCGGGCGCCGTGGGATCACGCCGAACGTGGCTCTGGGCCGCCGGCAGCGTGGCCCTCGCGACCGCCGCCTGGTTCGTGTCCGCGGCCCGCCACGATACCGCGCCACCTCTCCCGAAGGTGCCGGTCGTCGTGATGATGGATTCGCCCCACCCGGCACGCGTGTACGATCCCGCGACGCTGCGCGCCGGGGGAACCAATGCCGACGACCTGACAGAGCTGCTGCGAGACCAGACGCTGGCGCTCGTCAAGGAATCGACGGGCTCGCGCTGGGACCGGGAGGAGCAGGTCCTCTCGCAGAATCCCGACGTGATCCTCGCTCACCGGTCATGCTTCTACGACGCGACGCTGCTTGGCGACACGGTGCTCGACCGAAAGTACGCCCCGCAGCTCTACCCGCCGGCCGCCGACAAGTTCGAGTTGTTCATCGGCTACATCGCTCGCGCGAACCCGCACACGCAGTTCGTGGTATACAGCCGTGGAAGCTGGAAAACCGAGGCCGAAGCGAGCGCATGGATTACGTCCATTGAGCATCGCTTCCCGGCCATCGCCGGGCGGCTCACGGCCTACAAGGTGCCACTGTCACGCGCCACCTTTCGGAACGACAGCACCGCCGCGGAGATCAAGGCGTTGACGCTGGCCGCGCTGCGCAGAACCGGCCGCCTGCCGGCGCCTCGGGCCACGCAGTAACGCCAGCCTCGACGAGAGGCGCGCTATGCACGCGGTGCACTGAACGGCAACTCGTCAGGTGACCACGATCAAGGCAGGTGCATGGAACTACAGTGCTCACGCTGCCTGCTGCGCCCGCTTACGCCGGCGGACGCGCCGTCGATCGCACGGCACGCGAACAACATCGAGGTTGCACGGAATCTGCGCGATCGGTTCCCGCATCCGTACAGCGTCGACGACGCCACGGCCTACATTGCCCACGTCGCAGCCCAGTCCACCCCGACGAGCTTCGGTATAGTCGTCGACAACCAGGCCATCGGCGCGATCGGCCTGATGCCCGGCGAAGATATCGCGCGCCGATCGGCCGAAGTTGGCTATTGGCTCGGTCAGGAGTTCTGGGGTCGAGGCATCGCCACCGAGGCACTTCGGGCAGTAACTGTGTATGCATTTGGGCGTCTGGCCCTTGCACGGTGTTCGCGGTTCCGTTCGTCTCGACCGCCGGCTCGGTGCGCGTACTGGAAAAGGCAGGCTATGTGCTCGAGGGACGGATGCGGCACAGCGCGTTGAAGGGCGACAGCTTGCTCGACCAGTGGCTCTACGCTGCCTACGCCGATCGCTACCCTCCGGGTCGCACGCCCCACTGACGGCCTCGCCGCCGGCGCCGGCGCTGCACTCCGGGGGGCGGCCGCGCCTCCTAACGGCGTGCGCGACGCCGCCGCACTGCGGCGCTCGAGCGCCTCGTCGTCCCACGACGCCGGGTCGTCCAGCGATTCGAGGTGCGTGAATACCACCGCGCCTGCCACGGAACGGCGCATGTCGCGCTCGATGTCCTCGAGGAGCTCGTGCCCGCGTTGCACAGTCCAGGTGCCGGGCACGAGCACGTGCACGGACACGAACTTCCGCGCGCCGCTCCGGCGCGTCCG
>JAYEKC010000119.1:0-4605 GCA_034716715.1 Gemmatimonadota bacterium
GAGGGCGCGCTCCACCTCCTGCATCCGCGGCACGAGCACCCGCCGCACCACCTCGCGGAAGAGGTCTTCCTTGCTTTCGAAGTAGAGGTAGATCGTGCCCTTCGACACGCCGGCACGGGCCGCGATGTCCTCGAGCTTGGCCGCCGCGATGCCGTGCTCGCCAAATACCTCGATCGCCGCTAGCAGGATCTGCTGCGGCCGCTCTTCCGGCTGGCGTCGCCACTTCAGGTCGGATCCCGTGTCTTGCGCCGGCGGTGGAGTTACCGCACTTGGCCGGCTGACTGACTTTTCAGTCATTTGTCATCCCGAGAAATGGCCGGGAAGTAACCCGGCCGCAGGAGTATCTTACCCGGAGGTCATTTACTGCGGAAGGCCGAACGGGATGAAGACTCGGCGAGAAAAGACGAAGCCCCCGCGCTTTGACGCGGGGGCTTCCCAGTCGGGGCGACTGGATTTGAACCAGCGACCTCCTGCTCCCGAAGCAGGCGCTCTACCGGGCTAAGCTACGCCCCGTCTTTCACTGCCACGATCGGTGCTCTCGCACCCCTCACCCCTCACCCCTCACCAGAAAGAACGAGAGGAACAGCGCGCTCGCAGGGACTCGAACCCCGAACCTTCTGATCCGTAGTCAGATGCTCTATCCAATTGAGCTACGAGCGCATCACCGCAGGAATACGACAACTTCGCGGCGAGCCTTCAAAAATAGGCCCGCCCGGGAGGAGGGTCAACGCCGACGCCTCTTCCCGGGCGGGCAACTGCAGCGGAACGCTAGGGCAGCGGCGCGTACTTCACGCCCGCAATGCCTCCTTTCTGTATCTCGACGTCGAAGGCCCCGGTCGCGTTCGGCGCCACGGGACCGACCGTCACGGACTTGGTCTCCACCACCGCGCCGGTCTTGTCGAGGAACTGCAGGTCCAGCGTGTACGACTTCGCCGTCTTGTCCCGGTTCTCGATCTCACCCTTGATCTGCGTGCGGGACTTGCCCCGGTCGAAGCTCCCGAAGGTGACCTTCGTCTTCATCCCGTCCGACTTGGCCGTGTACGCCACGGCCGAATCCGTGTACGCCTTCTTCATCGCCGCGTCCTTCGTGCTGTCGGCCATTCCCTTGTACGCGTAGGCGTAGAGCAGGACGTTGTCCGGGTTGGTCGGGTCGAGTTCGAGGAGCTTGCCCACCACCGTCAGCATCTCCTGCGACTTCTTGAGGTCGAACAACGTGGCCGCGTAGTTGTAGAGGTAGTCGCGCCAGTACGGATTTGACGTGGACGCGGCCTTGAACAGCTCGCCCGCCTCCGCCGAGTGCCCCAGGCGCGTGGCCAGGATTGCCATCTGGGAGAGGGCAAGGTCTCCCATCTTCCCGATCTCCGGCATGGCAACCTTGAGGGCCTTGAGCGCCCCGGTGCTGTCCTGCGTCAGCGCCCACGCCACGGAAATGCCGTTCACGGCGTACGGCGCCTCGTCGCCGCCGGGGTACTGCTCGATGACCTCGATGTACGCCTCGGTCGCGCCCTTGTAGAGCTCGGCCTTCTTGTCCGCCGGCGCCTTCTCGGCCAAGTCCTGCTGGATGCGGCCGAGGTTGAACAGCAAGTTCGCGCGGGTGCGGGCATTGGCGGTGTCACCTGCGAGCTTGTCCACCGTGAGCTTCAGGTACTTGACCTCGGTCTGGTCGTCGCCGCGGGCGGCGGCCAGGCGCCACATGAGGTCGAACGGCTGCGGCGCCGTGCTCGACAGGATCATCGCGCGCTCGGCCGAGTGCTGCGCCGAGTCGAGCTGGTTGGCGGCAAGCGCCTCGTAGCCGGCCTTGATGCGGTTGGCGAACGGCTTGTACTGCCGCCACTGCTCGGTGTCTTCCTTGCAGGCGGGCTTGGCCGCCTCGACGATCTTGAGGAGCGAATCGGCCTCGACGACCAGGTCGACCTTGGCGTTCTTGTCGCCCGGCATGTTGAGGTTGCCGCGCGTCTGGACCTCGCCGCCGAAGTCGATCGCGAGGATCATGAACTGCGCCGCGGCGTAATCGCGGCCGAGGGCGTTCTGCGCGCTTTGCTTGTCGAAGATGTTCTTCATCGCGTCGCGCACGCCCTTCAGGCCCTCGTCGGGCGCCTTGGCCTGGACGACCTTGTTCCGGGCGATCGCGGCGATGGCTAGGGAGCCCGGCTGCATCAGGTCGATGTCGCAGGCAGGGGGGGCGGCGGCAGCGGCCGGCTGCTGGCCTGCCGCGGGAACGGCGATCAGGAGTGCGCCGGTGAGGGTGATGAAACGGGACACGTGCGGCATGGCAACTCGCCTCGAGAGGGTATGGTGCGGCGGACGGTCCAGCATGGGATCGGAACTGCATCCCGGGACCCGCCGGGGCGGCCTGCTAGTGCTAGCAAATGCTACCCCGGGGAACCCCGGATGGGCGGTACAAGACTCGAACTTGTGACCTCCACGATGTCAACGTGGCGCTCTAACCAACTGAGCTAACCGCCCGGACCTGCGGACCAGCGCCTGGGTCGAGGGGCCGGGGGAAGGGGCGCCTTCCGGCGCCGCGCCTCCAAAACGCCCTCGATGAGGAGCGGGAAACGGGACTCGAACCCGCGACCCCAACCTTGGCAAGGTTGTGCTCTACCAACTGAGCTATTCCCGCAAATGGCCGGCGAATGGAGGCGAGGGGAATCGAACCCCTGACCTCTTGAATGCCATTCAAGCGCTCTCCCAACTGAGCTACGCCCCCGCCGGCATTCCAGACAAATCCCGTGCCACGCCCCTCGCTGCCGAATGGCGTGAAACGGGAATCAAAAAAGCTATCCCCGGTGTTTAAGAGGGTCAAGGAGAACCGTTGGCAAAGCAGCGCAAATACGCTATTTTTTGTCTCCTTTTGCTCGCCACCCCTGGGAGCAAACGGACCGTACCGTCCGCACGGGCACAGGCACCCTGCCAGCCCCGCGGCGCACCAGAATTGTCCCAGGAGGCGCAGGCCCGATGAAGTCGGCAAGTGCAAGGCGTCGGAAGCCCACGCCCACCAAGTCCAAGCCCGCCACCGGCAAGCGGGCGTCCGCCAAGGCGAAGACAGCCAAGGCGGCGACGCCCAAGGCCGGCAAGGCCCGGGTAACTGTCTCGAAGGCCACCGCCTCCAAGGCGTCGCCCAAGGCCGCCTCGAAGACCACCGCCAAGGCGACCGCCTCGAGGCCATCGACCCTTGCGGCTGCCAAGGCCGGCAACGGCAAGGCTCCGGCCAAGGCCACCAAGGCCACCAACAAGGCCTCCACCAAGGCGGCGTCCGGAAACGGTCGCACGCCTGCTGCCGCATCCACCCCGGCCTCGACCAAGAAGGCCGCACCCAATACCGTGTCTGTCACCACTGAACCCAAGGCCCGCCGCCGCCGGCGCTCGGCGCCCGCGGGCATCGCACCGAGCGAGCCCGAACGCGACATCCTCGACCAGTACCTCTACGAGGTCTCCACGTACCCGCTGCTCAAGGGCCACGAGGAGATCGACATCGCCCGGAAGATCCGCGCCGGCGATGCGGATGCCCTCCAGGAGCTGGTCAAGCGCAACCTGCGCTTCGTCATCTCGGTCGCCAAGAAGTACCAGAACCGCGGCCTCCCGCTCATCGACCTGATCGGGGAGGGCAACGTCGGCCTCCTCACCGCGGCCCGGAAGTTCGATCCGGACCAGGGCGTGAAGTTCATCTCGTACGCCGTCTGGTGGATCCGCCAGGCCATCCTGTCGTCGCTCGCGCGCCAGGGCCGCACGGTGCGGGTGCCGCTGAACCGCACGGCCGACCTCTCGCGCATCATCAAGGCGTCGGAAATCCTCCGGCAGAAGCTGCGCCGCGAACCCACGCCCGAGGAACTGTCGCAACTCACCGGTCTGTCGGTGGACGTCGTGCAGTCGCTCGCGGCGCTCAACACGGGCGACGTGCGGCTCGACGCGCCGATGGACCCGGACGGTGATCGGTCGCTCATCGAGCGGTTCGTGGCCGACGAGATGCCCGACACCGAGGAGGAGGCGATGAACCGCTTCCTCAACGACGAGGTCGAGGCGGCGCTCAACACGCTGCCCCCGCGCGACGCGAAGGTCCTGCGCCTCTACTTCGGCCTCGAGGGCGGGCGCGAGCACACGCTCGAGGAAATCGGCTCGATGCTCGGCGTCACGCGCGAACGCGTGCGCCAGCTCCGTGACCGCGCCCTCAAGCGGCTGCGCGAGGGAGAGGTAGGTCGCGCACTGGGGAGCTTTGCTGCATAAACTCCCCTTTGTCGTTTGTCGTTCGGTCAGTAGCCGTCCTTCGTCCAGACCAGTATCACCCCGCAGCCGCGGTTGAACCCGGCGAACTGCGGCGGCGTCGTGGATGGCCCGTTGTAGACCTCGATGCCCGCGATGTTCCGCGGTGACGGCAGCAGGTCGAGGTTGAACGGCGTTGGCATCGGCACGTAGTCCACGTACACGGCCATCGGGCACGCGCCCAGCGTCGGGTTCGCGCCCTCGCGCTTGGAGATGGCGAACCACTCCGCCATCGCGCCCTTGCCGTACGACGGCGACACGTTGATGGACGGGAACCGCCGGATCAGCTCCGTGGCGTACACGCTGTTGCGCTTCTCGATTTCCTCGGTGGTCATGAACTCGCCC
>JAYEKC010000120.1:0-4604 GCA_034716715.1 Gemmatimonadota bacterium
GTCGTGCGTGACTATCTGGTGCGCGAGGGCGGCATCGCCGCGAACCGCATCACGACGGCCACGCGCGGCGAGTCGGAGCCGATCGCCGACAACGGAACGGCCGAGGGCCGCGCCATGAACCGGCGCGCCGTGATCGTCGAAGTGAAGCCGTAGCCGGGCAGCTGGCGACACGGAGCGGGGGTCCGGACGGTGTCCGGGCCCCCGCTTCGCGTTGGCGCTGCCATCTTTCCCGTCATGCAGCCCCGCATCCTGCTTGCGGACGCCGACGCGTTCTTCGTGGCCGTGGCCCGACGCGTGGACCCCGATGGCGCGGGCAAGGCGCGGCTGCTGATCGTGGGCGGGCGGCCGGGCTCGCGCGGGGTCGTGTGCTCGGCGTCGTACGAGACGCGTGCATTCGGCGTGCGGAGCGCGATGCCCATCTCGCGCGCCCTCCGGCTCTGCCCCAACGCGATGTGCGTGCCCGTGCCGCGACACGCCTGCGCCGACGCGAGTCGCGCCATCCGCCGCACGCTCGAGACGTTCACCCCGGTGGTGCAGGGTGCGAGCATCGACGAGTGGTACCTCGACCTTACGGGCACTGAGGCGCTTTACCACCACGAGCCGCTCGCGGCAACGGCGCGCCGCATCCGGGCGGCCGTGCTGGCCGAAACCGGCTACGCGCTGTCCATCGGCGGCGGCGCCAACCGGCTGATCGCCAAGCTGGCGGCCGAGCGCGCCAAGCCGTCGCGGGCACCGGACGCCGGCGGCGTGCGCATCATCGAGCCGGGTGGCGAGGAGGCGTTCATGGCGACCCTCTCGCTCGCGGAAATCCCGGGCATCGGCCCCAAGGCCCAGCAGCGCCTTGCCAAGGTCGGCCTGGTGCACGTGTCCGACGTGCTGCCGCACGACGTGGCCACGCTCGCGCGCTGGCTCGACCCGGCCACGGCCGAATGGCTGTACGCGCGCGTGCGCGGCCGCGGGAGCCGCGCGATGGAACCGCACGCACCGGCGAGGCAGATGAGCCGCGAGGAGACGTTCGACACCGACATCACCCGGCAGGACGCGCTGGAAGGCGAGCTGCGGCACCTCGCCCGCAAGGTCGCGTCGGACCTGCGCGAGGAGGGGCTCGCCGCCCGAACGATCACCGTGAAGCTGAAGTCGCACGACTTCGTGTCGCGCACCATCAGCCGGACACTTCCGGCGCCGGTGGAGTCCGACCGCGCGATCGTGGATACGGCGCTCGCCCTGCTGGCCGACCTGCGCCGCCGGCACCCCGGGCCTGCCCGTCTCGTGGGCGTGGCCCTCTCGAACTTCCGCGCGGCCCGTGACGCCGAGCAACTCGACATCGCCCTCGCGGCGCCGGGGCCGCCGCCCGTGGAAGTTCCGCGCGACCGCGACCTCTCGCGCGCGCTCGACAAGGTCCGCGAGAAGTTCGGCGACGACGCGATCCGGGCGGGGCGCGTGCGACGACAGCCCGTGGGCGAGAAGGGCGCGCGCAAGCCGCGATGAGGCGCTGCCGACGGCGTGCAGGCTCCGCCCCGGCGATGCGGCGGCGTGCCCCCGCGATGCCGCGACGCGCCCCCGCTAGATTCGGCGTCATGCGTGCGCACCGGCCGGCATTGCGTGTCGTACTCGCGACGCTGGTCGCGGCCGTGCTCGGCGCCGCCGCGTGCAGCGGCTCCGGCGACGCGCCGACGTCGCCCGGCGGACCGGACACCACGACGGTGCCGAAGGCGATTCCCGTCTCGTTCGGCGCCGCGGGATCCCTCAAGGCGGAGCTGGCCACCCTCGCCGCGCAGCGAAGCACCGGCCTGATGAACCGCGCGAGCATCGCCGCGGACAGCGGCATGCTGTTCGTGTGGGCGCAGGACCAGAACAACCAGCTCGTGGCATTCTACATGCTCAACACGCACTTCGACCTTTCCGTGGCGTTCCTCGACGCCTCGCGGCGCGTGCTCAACATCGAGGACATGACGCACGACACGGAAACCCTGCACTTCGCCGCCGCCCCGTTCCGGTATGCCCTCGAGGCGCCGCGCGGCTGGTTTGCCGCGCACGGCATCGCGGCCGGCGCCACCGCGACGTTCACGATTCCCGCCGGAGTGATCATTGACCCCTGACATCCGCCACCGGACGGCCGCGCGGCTGATCGCGCTCGCGCTCGCCGCTGCCCCCGCGTCGCTGTCCGCACAGTCTGCCGTCCCCCGGCCCGACGCGGCCGCGCGCGCCGTGCGCGAGTGGCGCGAGGCGCACGAGCAGAAGATCGTCGCGGAGCTCGACTCGCTCCTGGCGCTGCCGAACAACGCCGCCAACGCCGGCGACATCCGCCGGAACGCCGACGCGATCCGCGCGATGCTCGAGCGGCGCGGGGTCGCCGCGCGCATCCTCGACAACGGCCAGTGGCCGCCGGCCGTGTTCGGGGAGCTCACCGCCCCCGGCGCGACGCACACGGTGGTGTTCTACGCGCACTACGACGGGCAGCCGGTGGCGCCGGCCGAGTGGAAGACGCCGCCGTTCACGCCGACGCTGCGGGCAAAGCCCAACGCCGACGGCACGCCCGGCGCGGTGAAGGCGGGCCCCGTGAACGGGCGCTACGACCCGGACGACCGCGTGTACGCGCGCAGCGCGTCCGACGACAAGGCGCCGATCATCGCGATGCTCGCCGCGCTCGACGCCATGCGCGCCGCCGGGCAGAAGCCCACGGTCAACGTGAAGTTCTTCTTCGAGGGTGAGGAGGAGGCCGGCTCGGCGCACCTCCGGGCGCTCCTGGAGCGCAACAAGGCGCTCCTCGCCGCCGACGCGTGGTTCTTCTGCGACGGCCCGGTGCACGCCAGCCGCCAGATGCAGGTGGTGTTCGGCGTGCGCGGCGTGATGGGGCTCGAGGCCACTGTGTACGGCCCGTCGCGCGCCCTGCACAGCGGACACTATGGCAATTGGGCGCCGAATCCGGGCGTGCTCATCGCCGGGCTGGTGACGTCGCTGCGCGACGCCGACGGCCGCATCCTCGTGGACCACTTCTACGACGACGTGCCCGGCCCCACGGCCGCGGAACTCGCCGCCGCGCGCGCGCTGCCGCCCGTCGAGGCGGACCTCAGGCGCTCGCTGCTCCTCGGCGCCACGGAAGCGGGCGGCGCGCCACTCGCCGAGCGCATCATGCAGCCGGCCCTGAACGTGCGGGGCATTCGCGTGGGCCAGGTGGGCGACCTGGCCAACAACGCCATCCCCACGGAAGCGCAGGCATCGTTCGACTTCCGCCTCGTCCCGAACCAGGTGCCCGCGCACGTGCGGGAGCTCGTGGAGGCGTACCTCACGAAGCGCGGATGGTTCATCGTGCACGACGCGCCCACCGCCGAGCAGCGCCTGGCGCACCCGCGCGTCGTCCGGCTCGAATGGGGCGGCGGGTATCCCGCCTACCGCACGCCGATGGACGGCCCGGTGGGCACGGCCGTGCGGCGCGTGGTGTCCGCGACGATCGGCCAGGACGTCCTCGTGCTGCCCCTGCTGGGCGGGAGCGTCGGCCTCGCCGACTTCGCCGACGTCCTCCGCGTGCCGCTCATCACGATGCCCACGGTGAACCACGACAACAGCCAGCACGCCAAGGACGAGAACGTGCGCCTGCAGAACGTGTGGGACGCGATCGAGATTTTCGCCGGACTGATGACGAAGCTGGGGCCACAGATAGGCACGGTACCGTGAGCTTCGGGTGAGGGAGAGTTCGGTGCCGCGTGAGGGGCGCGGGTGAGGGGTGAGGCGTGGCGAGGGGTGAGGCGTGGCGAGGGGTGAGGCGCGGCAACTCCTCACCCTCAACCGCCCCTTACGCCTCACCCGCGCCCCTCACGCAGCGCGCGACGTTCCATTCACGCTCACCCGCCTATTTGGCCAATCTCATCTCTATTGGCACGCCCGCGGGCCCCATCTTGACCACCCGGTACGGCGCCGCCTTCTCCACCCAGAACGTCACGGCCTGCTCGCCGCCGGTCATCGTGACCTTCCACGACGGGATCTTCCCCGCCGGCACGTCGGCCACCTCCTCGCCGTCCACCGCGAGCGTGACCGGAATCGCGCTGCCCTTGCCCGACTGGAACACCTGCACCGTGTACTTCGCGCGCGCCGACCACCGGAAGCCGGGGAGCAGTGCGCTCAGCATGTTGTCATCGATCGTGCCCGGCGCCACCTCGGCATCCACCTGGACCGTCTTGGGGCCCGTTGGCGACGGCGTGGTTGCCGACCCCTCGGCTCGCCCGCCCGCGTAGCGCACGTCGATCTTCGTCTCCTGCCCCTGCGTCTTGCCCGACTGCGTGACGGCCACCGGCGAGAAGTCGGCGCTGAACGTCACCTCGGTGTGCTGCTGGATGATCGGCCCCAGCACGGCATCCTCGGCATACTTCCAGCCCGTCGCCGTCTTCTCCAGCGTGCCCCGCTGGTAGCCGAACGCGTTGCCCTGGAGGTACACGACGAACGAGTCGGTGCGTGCCACGATCCGGTCGCCTGCGAGGTCGAGCGCGGCGGCCTTCACCACCAGGTCCTCGGGCCGCAGCGGCGCGCCGTCGGGCATGACGATCCGCACCGGCGCGATCTTCGCGAGCTTGTCGTACACCTTGGCGCCGTCGCCCACCACCACGACG
>JAYEKC010000121.1:0-4587 GCA_034716715.1 Gemmatimonadota bacterium
GCCACAAGCTGCGCCCCGCGCAGCCCGACAACTTCTCGCTCCAGACAGCCGACTCGGCCCTCGAGTTCTGGAACAGGATCCGCGGCTACCTCGTGCTGGCGGGCGTGGCGCTGCCCGCGTTCGGCCTGGTGGTGGGCGCCATCGTGATCATGAACATCATGCTCGTGGCCGTGGCCGAGCGCACGCACGAGATCGGCATCCGCAAGGCGCTGGGCGCCAAGCGGCGCGACATCCTCGTGCAGTTCCTCATCGAGTCGTCCACGCTCAGCACGTTCGGCGCGGCCCTGGGCATCGCGGCCGGCGCCGGCCTGGCGATCCTGATCCGGAACCTGACCCCGATGCCGACGTTCGTGGCGCCGTGGTCCATCATCGTCGCGGTGCTCGTGGGTGCCGGCGTCGGCATCGTCTCGGGCGTGTACCCGGCGAGCCGGGCGTCGCTGCTCGACCCAGTGGCCGCGCTCCGCCAGGAATAGCCGATGACGTTCTTCGCCCGGCTCAAGATGTCGCTCGAGGGCGTGGGCATCGCGCTCGAGGCGATGCGCGCCAACAAGGTGCGCGCGGGCCTCACCATCCTCGGCGTGGCCGTGGGCGTGTTCGTGGTGGTCGTGATCTCGGCTGCCGTGCACGGCATCAACCAGAGCGTCGCGGACCAGTTCGAGGCCGCCGGCCCCACGACGTTCTTCGTGCAGCGGTTCCCCATCACGTTCGAGCGGTGCGACGATTCCGGCGACTCGTGCCGCTGGCGGTCGAACCCGCCCATCACGTTCAACGAGGTGCAGACGCTGCAGAAGCTGCCGTCGGTGGCCGAGGTGGGCGCGCAGCAGGGATGGGGCGCGTCGATGCGCTATCGCGACCGGTACCTGCCCTCCGCAAGCGCGCTGGGCACCACGGCCAACTGGCCGCGCATCAACCCGCCCGAGATGGTGGACGGCCGCGTGTTCACCGAGACGGAGGTCCGCGCGGCCTCGCGGGTGATCGTCATCAACACGGTGGCCGCCGAGCGGATCTTCGGCGACGAGCCCGCCGTCGGCAAGGAAATCGTGCTCGAGACCACGGGCCGCGTCACCAACCGGGGCGGCCCGTTCACGGTGATCGGCGTGTACAAGGACGCCACGAGCTTCCTGAGCGGCCCCGAGCGCCCGCGCGTGGTGATGCCCATCACGTCGCTGTCGCGGCACCTCGGCGCCCGCGTGCAATGGATGGGCTTGGTGGTGAAGCCGGCCGAGGGCGTACGCCCCGACGTGGCGATGGACGACGTGACCGCGACGCTGCGCGGCATCCGCGGCCTCCGCCCCGCCCGCGAGTCGAACTTCGCCATCATCACGCAGGACCGCCTGTTCGACGTGTACAACAAGGTGTTCGGGATGTTCTTCCTCGTGATGATCGCCCTGTCATCCGTGGGCCTGCTCGTGGGCGGCGTCGGCGTCGTGGCGATCATGCTGATTTCCGTCACCGAGCGCACCCGCGAGATCGGCGTCCGGAAGGCACTCGGCGCGACGCGGGCCACCATCCTGTGGCAGTTTCTCGTGGAGGCCGTCACGCTGACGGCGACGGGCGCGATGATTGGGCTCGCAATTGGCTGGCTCGTGTCGCTGCTGGTCAAGAACATGACGCCGATCGCGGCGTCCGTGCCGCCCCTGGCCGTGGTGGCCGCGCTCGGGATGAGCGCCATCACGGGCATCGTGTTCGGCATGCTGCCGGCGATGCGGGCCGCGCGGCTCGATCCGGTGGCGGCGCTCAGGCATGAGTAGGAGCGGGCACAACGGGAAGAGGCGGGCAGCGGGGGATCGGGGAGGGAACCCCGGGAACCCCGGCACCCCAGGGGAGATGCACCCGCGGAAGCGGGGACGACGCACTCTACGCTACGCTCCCCCCAGCCCCGCCGTAGCATCTCCCGGGGAACGCCGTTCCCGCCCCTCCCCTCCCCGCTCCCCCGCTCCCCCACTCCCCGCCGCTCCGGCGAGCTCCCCCGAAACCTCGTTTCCCGCCGTTCCGTAGGAACGGCGTGCCCCTGTACGACGCCATCCGCCTCGCCCTCGCGACCATTCGCGCGCAGAAGCTGAAGAGCTTCTTCACGCTCCTCGGCGTCACCATCGGCGTGATGTTCCTCGTCGCCGTGATCTCGATCGTGCAGGGCATGGGCAAGTATGTCGAGGAGGACTTCGCGGCCCGGATCCTCGGCGTGAACACGTTCACCGTACGCCGCGCGCCCAACTTCAACCCGAACACCACCGACGAGCAGTGGCGCGAGTTCCTGCGCCGGCCGCGGTTCTACGAAAAGGACGCCGACCTCGTGCGGTCCGTGCTTCCGCCCGGGAGCCGCAGCGCGATCGTCAGCGAGAACTTCCTCTACGCCACCACGCCGCTGGCCCGTCCGCGGCAGGTGGAGGCCGTCGCTACCGAGGCCGACTACTTCCAGATCAAGAAGTACGTCATCACCAACGGGCGCGCGTTCCAGCCGCAGGAAGTCGCGGTGGGCGCCAAGGTGCTCGTCATCGGCGTCGAGGTGGCGGACCATTTCTTTCCCGGCCTCGACCCGGTGGGCCGCGAACTGCGCATCAAGGGCACGCCCTACACGGTCATCGGCGTGATCGAGAAGCAGGGCACCGTGTTCGGCTTCTCGCTCGACCGCCTCGCCATCGCCCCGTACACCACACCGCTGCAGCGCGCCATTCGCCCGGTGGGCGACATCCAGTCCATCGTCGTGCAGGCGCCGAGCCGGCTGGTGCTGGAGGACGGGATGGAGTCCGTGCGCGAGGTGCTGCGCGTGGCCCGCCACGTGGCCCCGGGCCGCGCCGACAACTTCGAGCTGGAGACCCAGGATTCCGCGCTCGAGTTCTTCGGCAAGATCCAGCAGCGCCTCGTGGTGTTCGGCTCCGCCTTGCCGGCGATCGGCCTCATCGTCGGCGCGATGGTGATCATGAACATCATGCTCGTGGCCGTCGCCGAGCGCACCCGCGAGATCGGCGTGCGCAAGGCGCTGGGCGCGCGGCGGCGCGACATCATGTCGCAGTTCCTCGTCGAGGCGTCCACGCTGAGCCTCGTGGGGGCCGCGGTCGGCATCGCCCTCGGCATCGCGGGGGCGAAGGTCATCGCCGCCACCACGCCGCTCCCCGCCGCCGTGGCGCCATGGTCCATCGTGCTCGGCCTCGTGCTCGGCGCCGGCGTGGGCATCGCGGCCGGCGCCTACCCTGCGAGCCGCGCCGCACGCCTCGACCCCATCGCGGCGCTGCGCCAGGAGTAGCGATGCGCCCCCTCGCCCCCATCGCCGCTCCCCAGCAGGAGTAACCGTGCGCTTCATGGACAGGATCCGGATGTCGCTCGAGGGCGTGGGCATCGCGCTCGACGCGATGCGCGCCAACAAGGTGCGCGCGGCGCTCACCATCTCGGGCGTCGCGGTGGGCGTGTTCGTGGTGGTGGCGATGGGCGCGACCGTGACGGGCATCCAGCGGAGCTTCAAGGCCGACCTCGACGAGTTCGGCGTGAACGTGTTCCAGCTCCGGCGCCGCAACGTGGGCATCAACGCGTGCGATGGCAGCGACGACACGTGCCCCGACCGCCGCAACCCGCGCATCGTGCTCGACGACTGGTACGCGGTCCGCCGCCTCCCCGAGGTGGAGACGGCCACGGCGTGGATCGGCGGCCAGGCCACGTTCACGTACAAGGACCGCCAGGTGAAGGGCGGCGGCTTCGACGCGCAGAGCGACGACTGGATCCTCACCGACCAGGCCGACATCTACCCCGGCCGTTCGTTCTCCAAGGCCGAGCACGACGCGGGCACGAACGTGCTGCTGGTGAACGACTCGCTGCGGGCCCAGCTCTTCGGCGACTCGGACCCGGTCGGCAAGCAGGTCGGCGTGGACGGCAAGCCGTTCACGGTCATCGGCGTGTTCCACACCAAGGCCGGCTTCCTGAAATCGATGGACGGACGCGGCCCCGACCAGCCACGGGCCATCATCCCGATGCTCACGGCGTGGCGCCATCTCGACGTGTGGCGGTCGCTGCTCATCATGGTGAAGCCGCGCGCGGGCGTGCCGCGCGACGTGGCAATGGACGCCGTCACGGCGCTGATGCGCTCGCGCCGCGGCCTCCGGCCCGCCGAGCCGAACAACTTCGCGCTCGTGGGCCAGGAGCGCATGCTGGAGGTGTTCGACCAGCTCTTCGGCGCGATCTTCCTCGTGGGCATTGCGCTCTCGGGCGTGGGGCTCCTCGTGGGCGGCGTGGGCGTGGTGGCGATCATGATGATCTCGGTCACCGAGCGCACGCGCGAGATCGGCGTGCGCAAGGCGCTGGGCGCCACGCGGGCGACGGTCCTGTGGCAGTTCCTCGTCGAGGCGGCGACGATGACGAGCCTCGGCGCCGCGATCGGCCTGGGCATCGGCGCGGGCATCGCCGCCCTGATCCGCGCCAACACCTCGATTCCCGCGACGGTGCCCTTCGGCGCCGTGGTGGCCGCCCTCGGCGCCGCGGCGCTCACGGGCATTGCGTTCGGGATGATGCCGGCGGCCAAGGCGGCGAAGCTCGACCCGGTGGAAGCGCTCAGATACGAGTAGGGGCGGGAACGGCGGGAACGGCGGGGACGACGGG
>JAYEKC010000122.1:0-4578 GCA_034716715.1 Gemmatimonadota bacterium
GGCGGGCAGCCGCAGCAGCCGTCGGGGCCGCCGCCGGTCATCGTGCCGGACGGCACGACCGAAGGGTGGTTCGACCCGTCGCGGGAGGCAGGCTTCGTGCGGCGATCGCAGAACAGTTACCTCGCCGAGCAGGGCGACGCGTACGTGGGTCCCCACATCGTCAAGCAGTACGGGCTGCGGCGCGGCGACAAGATCGCGGCGGCCACGGGCCACGACCATCGCGGCCGGCCGACGGTTGCCGAGGTCACGCTCCTGAACGACGCGGAGCCGGTGGCGGGCGCGCGCCGAACGGAATTCCAGTCGCTGATCGCGAGCTACCCGGACCGGCGGCTCACCCTCGAAACGGGGCGGTCGGCGAAGAACGGCGGGCCTGAGCTTACGCGGCGGGCAATCGACCTCATCGCCCCGATCGGCTATGGCCAGCGCGCCCTCATCGTGGCGCCGGCGCGCGCGGGCAAGACGATGCTCCTGCACGCGATCACGGAAGGCATCGCGCTCAACCATCCCGAGGCGGTGCTGCTCATCCTGCTGGTGGACGAGCGGCCGGAAGAGGTGAGCGAGGCGATCTCCTGGGAAGTTGGCGAGGTGGTGGCATCGAGCTTCGACCAGCCGGCCAAGCGGCACGTCGAGGTGGTGGAGATGGTGCTGGAGCGCGCGCGGCGCCAGGTGGAAGTGGGCAAGGACGTGGTGATCGTCCTCGACTCCCTGACGCGCATGGCGCGGGCGTTCAACACGGCCGAGCGCGGCACGGGCCGCACGCTCTCCGGCGGCCTCGACTCGTCGGCGATGGCGCGGCCCAAGGCGTTCTTCGGCTCGGCGCGGTCCATCGCGCCGCAGCATGGCGGCGGCTCGCTCACAATCATCGCCACGGCACTGGTCGAGACCGGCTCGCGCATGGACGACGTGATCTTCGAGGAGTTCAAGGGCACCGGCAACTGCGAGATCAAGCTGGACCGGTCGCTCGCCGAGAAGCGCATCTTCCCCGCGTTCGACATCGCGACGAGCGGGACGCGGCGCGAGGAGAAGCTCTACCGCGAGGACCAGATCCAGGCCATTTACATGCTCCGCCGCGGCCTGCAGCAAATGCCGCCGCAGACGGCGATGGAGTGGCTCATCAAGCGAATCGCGGGCACGGCGAGCAACGACGCGCTGCTGGCCGGGCTCTAGAAAGGCCACTAGACAGTAGACAGTAGACAGTAGACAGTAGACAGTAGACAGTAGACAGTAGACAGTAGACAGTAGACAGTAGCCAGTAGACGGACGCTAGCGAGCCGCAGAGATACGAAGGCCGACGAACACCAGGTTGGCGAACTTCCGGTATTCGAGCGAGCTCGCGCCGGCGCCGCCCTCGCCGGCGAACTTCACGCCAACGAGCTGGTGGCTGAGGCCGCCGCGCAGCGCGTAGCGCTCGGTCAGCGCCCACTGGACGAAGAACTCCGAGTTGAGCGACCCGCGGTCGCTCGAGCCGCCGGCGAACAGGTTCGGCGAGTCGGGCTTGACCGTGATGCTGACCGGCGCGCCGCCACCCTCCGGGTGCAGGGTGGCCTGCTGGTTTCCGCCGAAGCTGATGCCAAATACGTCGAGGTTCATTCCCGCGAACAGGCGTGGCGAGAACTCATAGCCGACGTTGAAGCCGACGTTCAGCAGCAGCGCCCCGGTGGGCGTGGTCAGCACGTCGTCGTGGCTGCCAATGCCTCGCGAATCCCTCGGCTCGAGGTCCATGGTGCCGGTGACGAAGGTGCCCCGTACGTTGAACCCGGCCTTGATGCGGTCACTCGAGCCGAGGTAGGTGGCCCGGCTCAGGGCTCCCGAGACGGTGGTCGCACCCGACCCGTTGCCGAGCGTGACGTCCCAGACGTTGGGGGTGTCGCCGATGGACTGGGCGCCCGCGCTGGCGGTGCAGAGGGCGAGGGCGGCGAGTGTGCGGACCATGCGCGGCTCCTGTTGGGGGTGTCCCGTTCGTGACTACCGCAACGCGTCGTACAGCGTGGCCATGGCGCGGGTTCCCCGCCGGACGTTGTCGAGGCTGATCCACTCGTCCGGCGCGTGCGCGTTCTCGCCGGGCAGCCCGAAGCCCACGAGGAGCACGGGCGCCTTGAGGATGCGTTCGAAGTCGCCGACGACGGGAATCGAGCCGCCCTCGCCGACGATCACCGGCTCCTTCCCGAACGCCGCCCGGAGCGCGGTTCGGGCCGCGTCGTAGAGCGGGCCGTCGAGATCGGCGCGCCACGGGCGGCCGCCGTGGAGCGCGTGCACGGTGGCGGTGACGCCCGGCGGCACCACGGTGTCGATGTGGGACCGGAGGAGGCGCTCGACGACGTCGGGATCCTGGTTCGGCACGAGCCGGAAGCTCACCTTGGCCATCGCGGTGGAGGGCAGCACCGTCTTGGCGCCCTCGCCGGTGTACCCGGACAACAGGCCGTTGATCTCGCACGTGGGGCGCGTCCAGAGCTTCTCGAGCGTGGTCTTGCCGGTCTCGCCGCCGAGGGCGCGCACGCCCACTTCCTTCTTGAACCGCGCATCGCTGTGCGGGAGCTTCTTCATCCCCTTGAGCACAGCCGCGGGGAACGGCTTGACCCGGTCGTAGAACCCCCGGATCGCGATGCGCCCGTTGGCGTCGTGCAGCGTGGAGAGGATGCGGGCGAGGGCCATGGCGGGATTCACGACGGCGCCACCGTACATGCCCGAGTGCAGGTCGGCGCTGGGGCCGCGCACGACGAGCTCGAAGTACGCGAGCCCGCGCAGCGAGCTGAGGATGCTGGGCACGCCGGGCGCGAACATCGTCGAATCGCTGATGACGACGTACTGGCAGGCAAGCTTCTTCGCGTGCTGTTCGATGAACGGCGCGAGGTTGGGGCTGCCGACTTCCTCCTCGCCCTCGGCGAGGACGACGACGTTCACGGGCAGCGTGCCGCGCGCGCCGAGGTGCGCGGCCAGCGCCATCACGTGGAGCCAGAGCTGGCCCTTGTCGTCCACGGACCCGCGCGCGAAGAGCTTGCCGTCGCGGACGGTGGGCTCGAAGGGCGGCGACGTCCACAGCTCGAGCGGCTCGGGCGGCTGGACGTCGTAGTGCCCGTAGATGAGCACCGTCGGCGCGTCGGGGGGCGCCTTGCGCCACTCGCCGAGGACGACGGGATGGCCCGACGTGGGCATCACCTTCGCGGCGAAGCCGATCTTCACGAGCGCCTCCTTGAGCCACGCCGCGGCGCGCGCCGTGTCGGCCTTGTGGTCGGAGCGGGCGCTCACGCTCGGAATGCGCAGGAACTCGTTGAGGGCGTCGAGGTCGGCGCGGTCGTGGTCAGCGAGCCAGCGGTCGAGGTCGGCGGGGATGGCGGGCGTGTTGGGCATCGGGGTCTCCCGGGCGGCGCCGCTGGGCGCCGCCACGAATGAAAGGCTATTGGGGTGGGAAGGGCTGGTCGCGCACGGGCCAGCCGTCGCGGCGGCCGCTGAGGATCCAGATGCGCTTGCGTTGCACCAGCTCGCCGGCACGCATCAGCGAGACGCCCTCGCTCTCATCGATGCGCGCAAAGCAGCATGCAAGCTTCCGGATCACCCGCGGTTCGTCGTCCTCGTCGTCGAGCAGGAGCACGAGGCTCGACCCGAGCGGGGCATCATCGGCGAGCTGGCTCCAGAGATCGTACTGGTTGGCCCGCCCCGTGAGGTTCAGCGAGTACACCTGCGGGTGGCCGCCGAGGTGGAAGGCGAGTTCGGCGGCGTCCTGGTACCGCTCGGCCGCCACGAACGGCACCTCATTGGCGGGGGCGCCCCGCCCCGGCAGGATGGCCGCGCGCTTGCGCTGGACGGCGGCGGCGACGACGTCCCAGCCGAACGCTTTCGCCACCTGGTCGCGCGGGGCGGGCAGCGGGATGACCGGCACCACCACGTGCACGTACACGACGAGCGACAGGGCCGCCGCGAGCCAGATGCCGCGGCCGAGCCATGCACGCATGCGCGCCGACGGCGGCAGGTCGCTGGCGAGCAGCACCACCGCGCCAACCCACGCCAGGCCGGGCCAGTTGGCCTCGACGGACCGGCGCGTGGCACTATAGGCGAAGAACGCCAGCGGCACGACGCACGTCGCGGCGAGGACGAGCCGGAATCCCTCCTCGGAGTACCGGAACCCGTTGCGCACGGCGCGCACGACGTAGAAGAAGAGGATGGGCGACACGAGGCCCACCTGGCCGCCGGCGAGCTCGAGCTCGCGGTTCACCGCGCCGAGCGCGCCGCCCCGGGGAGCGCCGAGTCCGTGGCCAAGCTGGAATTTGAAGGAGATCCAGTCGTTGAGGGCGTTCCAGCCCAGGACGGGCGCGACGACGAGGGACGCGACGACCACGGCGGCGTACGGGCCGGGCGTTCCGAAACGGTTCTGCAGCTTGCCGTGCACGACGAACGCCACGAGGACGCCGAGGGGGAGCAGGACGCTCGTGTACTTGGAGGCCATCGCGAGGCCGATGGCCACCCCGGCGACGAGCCACCAGCGGAGGGCGCGGCGCGGACTGTCCCGCCCGTCGTCCTCGTCGGCGTTGTCGGGCAACCCCAGCGCGCGGAGCACCGCGTACAGCGCCCATGCCGCGGCGC
>JAYEKC010000123.1:0-4543 GCA_034716715.1 Gemmatimonadota bacterium
CGGCGAAATGCACCGCGTACTCAAGCGTGGCGGCCGGGCGGTGATCGGCCTCCCGGGTCCCGCGGCGCCGATGTTCGAGACGCTGGCCGACAGCATGGGTCGCCACATCGAGCCGGCCGCCAAGGGCTTCGTGCAGCGCGTGTTTTCTCTCTACGCCCCGGATGCCCTCGAGGCACTCCTCAAGGAGGCCGGGTTCAAGCAGGTGGACGTGCGGTCGACCTCGCACGATCTATCGCTGCCCGCGCCGCGTGAGTTCCTGTGGCAGTACATCGGGAGCACGCCGCTGGCCGGCGTCATGCAGGGCGTCGGCGGCGCCGCGCGCCAGGCGCTCGAGGCGGAGGTGGTCGAGGCGTGGAACGCTTCGGCGAGCGGCGACGGCATGGCGCTGGAGCAGCCGATGGTGTACGTCACCGCCTCCAAATAGCAGGCGCCGGCTACGGGCGACGGTCCGGATCGCGATCCAAGGCTCCGCGCCTCGGCGCTGTTGTAACCGTACCTGCGCGACGGGCTGGCTGGCCGGAGTGCGCACCGGATTGGCCGGAGTGGGCACTGGAATTGATGCGAGTTGAAACGGATTGATTGTGGCCCCGGCCGAGCGTACCCTTACCCTGGGGGCATCCACCACCACCGAACGCCCATGCCCGTCACTGCCCGACTGTCCCGCCGGTTTTATGAGCAGCTTGGCGACGACGTCGCCAACGAGCTCGTGGAGTGGTTCAACGCCGTGGATGCCACGTACCGTGCCGACCTGCGCGACCTGAACGAACTGAACTTTGCGCGTTTCGACGCCAAGGTCGAGCAGCGCTTTGCACAGCAGTGGGCGGCGATCGCGGCGCGCTTCGCTGACATGGATGTGAAGTGGGAGGGCCGCTTCAGCGCGATGGAGGCGAAATGGGAGAAGCGGTTCGCAGAGCTGGAGGCCAAAGTGGAGACGCGCTTTGCCGAGATGGAGGCCAAGGTAGAGACACGCTTTGCCGAGATGGAGGCCAAGGTCGAGACACGCTTTGGCGAGATGGAGGCCAAGCTGGAGACGCGCTTCGCCGGCGTGCACGCGGCCATCGCCCAGGGCGCGGCCGCCGCCCAATCGCGGATCCTGACATGGATCGTCGGCCTCTGGTTGACGAGCGCGCTCGGGATCGCGACGCTGCTCCTCGCACGCGTCGTGTAGCCGGCCGGGAGGCACCTGGATGACCATGCTGCACCTGGTTGCCACGGTTGCGCTCATCAACGTGGCGTTGTTGCTGGGCGCGACCTGGTACGAGGCCGTGGTGATGGCCCCGAACTACGAGCGCGACGTGCCCGACTCCATCACCGCCGCCCGCCGGTTCCTCGCGCGCACCACTCCGGCGCACTACTTTCGGATCCTGGCCCCGCTGGGCCAACTGTTCGCCCTTGCAGCGACAGTGCTCGGCTGGGGCGGACCGGGCCGCGGGGGGTTCGTGACGGCACTCGTCACGCTGGTCGTGGCCGACGTGATCACGTTCACATTTCACTATCCCCGGCTCGCCGTCATGTTCAAGACTGCGGAGCCGGTGGCGCCGGAGCGGCTCGGCCGCGCGGCACGTGAGTGGGCCATGGGCAACTGGGTCCGCGGCATCTTGCTCGTGGTGGCGCAACTGGCGCTGCTGCACGGCCTGCTCGTGACCGGCGTAGCCGGCTGACCCAGCGGAGAGCCGGGCCACCGGCGTGGTTCGAGAGGCGGCGCCGAGGCGGCTATTGGCGCCGGCATGCCGCCTGAGAGCCCGCCCCCTTAGCTTTGCCAGCTATGCCCGACGGCCCCATCATCCGACTCCAGCACGTCAGCAAGAAGTTCGGGGAGGTCGTCGCGGTGGACGACGTCTCCTTCGACGTGGCGCGGGGCGAGACGTTCGCGTTCCTCGGCCCCAACGGCGCCGGGAAGACCACCACCATCCGCATGCTCACGACGCTCACGCGGCCCACGAGCGGCACCATCGCGATGGACGGCCTCGACCCCGTGACGCACCCCACCGACGTGCGCCGCAAGTTCGGCGTGGTGTTCCAGGACCCGAGCCTCGACCAGGACCTCACGGCGTGGGAGAACATGGAAATCCACGGCGTGCTCTACCACGTGCCGCGCAAGGAGGCGCGCGAACGGGCGAAGCTGCTGCTCGAACTGTTCGAGCTCTACGAGCGCCGCGACAGCCTCGTGAAGACGTTTTCCGGCGGCATGCGCCGCCGGCTGGAGATCGCCCGCGGACTCCTGCATACGCCCACGCTGCTCTTCCTCGACGAGCCCACCCTTGGCCTCGACCCGCAGAGCCGCAACCAGATGTGGACGCACGTCAAGAACCTCAACAAGTCCGAAGGCGTGACGGTGTTCCTCACCACGCATTATATGGATGAGGCCGAGCGCGTCGCCGACCGCATCGCGATCATCGACCATGGCAAGATCGTGGCCATCGGCTCGGCCGCCGAACTCAAGGCGCAGACGAAGGCCGAGTCGCTGGAGGCCGCATTCCTCGCGCTCACCGGCCACGCCATCCGCGAGGAAGCTGTCGGCTCCGCCGACCGCATGCGCCAGATGGCCGCGATGTGGAGGAGGCGCTAGATGGGCGTCGTCTACATCCTCTGGCTGCGCGAGGTGAAGAAGTACCTCCGCTCGCGCGCGCAGATCATCGCGTCGCTCGGCTCGCCCCTGATGTACCTCTTCGTGCTCGGCTTCAGCCTCGGCCCCGTGTTCCAGCGCGCCGGCGAAGGGAGCTACCTCCAGTTCATGGCACCGGGCATCATGGCGATGACGGTGCTGTTCACGGCGATGTTCTCCGGCATCGCGATGCTGTGGGACCGGCAGTTCGGGTTCCTCAAGGAGACGCTCGTCGCGCCGGTGCCACGCATCTGGATCATGCTCGGCCGCACGCTGGGCGGGGCCACCGTGGCGTCGCTCCAGGGCACGATCATCTTCCTCGTGACGCTCATCGCGGGGTTCCGGCCGCAGAACTGGCTGCTGGTGCCGGTGGCGTTCCTGATCATCGTCATGATCGCCGTGGTGTTCGCCGCGCTCGCGACGGCCATCGGGTCGACGCTGAAAGAGATGCAGGGGTTCCAGATGGTGATGAACTTCCTGGTGATGCCGATCTTCTTCCTGAGCGGCGCACTCTATCCCTTGAAGGGACTGCCGGCGGCGCTCGAGGTGCTGACGCACGCGGACCCGCTCACGTACGGGATCGACGGCGTGCGCGGCGTCCTGATCGGCGCGTCGCACTTCGGCGTGGCGCTCGACGTGGGGATCCTGACGGCCGTGGGCGCCGGGTTCCTCATGCTGGGCGCCTGGCGGTTCTCGAAGATCGACGTCTGAACGCGCGGCGCGGCGGCGCCCGCGGGGCGGACGTCAGCGCCCGTGGTGTCTTGCACGCCGGGGCGCGGCGCAGCACACTTGGGCCCGTGACGAGCCGCATCCGCGAGACGCATCGCCTGTACCACGGCACCCGCCGCGACCTCAGGCCGGGCGACCTCATCGAGCCGGGCGACCAACCGGGCGACCAGCGCGGCACGGCCGCCGACGTGACGGCGCGCGTGTACCTCACCACCAGCCTAGACGCCGCCATCTGGGACGCCGAGATCGCCGCGGGCGACGGCCCCGGGCGCGTGTACGAGGTGGAGGCCACCGGTGCGGTGGAGCATCCGTCCGGCCCTCGGCCGCCCGGCCCGCCGTCGATGGCGTCGTGGTCGCGCGCGGCGCTGCGCGTCACGGCCGAGGTCACGGAGTGGGTGCACTACCACGGGACGAAGGCCGACCTGAAGCCCGGCGACCTGATCAAGCCCGGCCACTCCGCGAATTACGGCGAGGCCCCGCGCACGGCCAACCACGTGTACTTCGCGCGCACGCTCGACGCGGCCACGTGGGGCGCGGAGCTGGCCGCCGGCGACGGCCGCGGGCGGATCTACATCGTCGAGCCCACGGGCCCGTTCGAGGACGACCCGAACCTCACGGACCGGAAGTTTCGCGGCAACCCGACCAAGTCATTCCGGTCGCGTCACCCGGTGTGCGTGACGGGCGAACTCACGGACTGGCAGGGGCACGCGCCCGATGCGCTCCAGGCCATGCGCGCAGGACTCGCGGACCTGGCGAGGCGTGGCACGATGCAGATCGACGACTGAGCGCGCGCCTACTTGCGCGCGTAGCCGCCCGCCGCGCTCCGTTTGCCGCCCTCCCGGTGCGCCTCATCGCTGAGCGCGTGAACGCCCGTGGCGTCGATCCACCGGTTGTAGAAGTTGAAGAGCGCGCACACGGTGATGGCGTACCACACCTGCTCGTCGGTCCAGCCCGCGGCATGGAGCGGCGCGATGTCGGCCGGCGTGATGGCCGGCGAGTCGTGGTTCACCTTGTCGAGGAAGTGCAGGAGCACCTTCTCGGCGTCGGAGAGCCCGCAGGTATCGATGTCGGCGAGGGCGCCGCGGACGAGTTCCTCGCTGCCCAGCAGGACCGCCGCGACCGCGGCGTGCGACTTCACTCAGAACGGGCACCCGTTGCGGCCGCTGGTCCGCGCGGCGATCAGCTCGCGAAATCCCGGGGAGAGGGGCG
>JAYEKC010000124.1:0-4541 GCA_034716715.1 Gemmatimonadota bacterium
CCGACTCGCCGAGGATGAGAACGGTCGAGTCGGTGGGCGCCACGGCCTCGGCGAGCCGCAGCGCGTCGAGCCACGCGCGGTTCGTGCCGATAGGCGCGAGCGTGGACGTGCGGTCGCGGCGGCGGATCTCCTGCCGCAACGACGTGTTCTCCACCCGGAGCGAGCGGTGCTCCGCCGCGCGGCGGAGGATGGCCACGAGCTCGTCGTTGCGGAACGGCTTCTGGATGTAGTAGAACGCGCCCTCGTTCACGGCCTGCATCGCGGACTGCAGCGTCGCCTGCGCCGTCATGAGGATGACCGGCGTGTTCGGGTCGTGGGCGCGCGCGGCGGTGAGCACCTCGACGCCGCCGACGCCCGGCATCCGGACGTCCGACAGCACGATGTCGGGCGCGACGGACTCGATCTTCTCGAGCGCCGCCTTCCCGCTGTCGGCCACGACCGGCTCGAACCCCTCGTTCCGCAGGAGGATCTGCAACGTCTCGAGGATACCCGACTCGTCGTCCACGACGAGGACGCGCGCGCGGTCGCGGGCGGGGGAGGAACGCGTGGTCACGGGGTCACTCCTTGGCCGCGGACCGGAGCGGCAGCATCACGGTGAAGGTCGTGCCGGCGTCGCCAGTGTCCACCAGCACCACGCCGCGGTGGGCCTCGATCGCGCGGTAGGCGATGGCCAGGCCCAGGCCGCTGCCCCGCGGCTTGGTGGTGGTGAACGGCTCGAAGAGCCGGTCGCGGATCGACGCGTCGATGCCCGGCCCCTCGTCGCGCACGTGGATGGCCACGGCGCCCTGCTCCAGCGACGCCACGCCGCCGGGCACGTCGCCGGCGCGCACGTGCTCCACGCGCACCGCAACGGCGGTGCCCGGGCGGCCGGCCTGGACGGCGTTGAGCGTGAGGTTGAACACCGCGCGGTGCAGGAGGTCCTCGTCGCCGTCAACGACCAGGGGACCCGCGCCCACGTCCGCCACCACGCGCACCCCTTGGGCCCGCGCCGGGTGAGCGTCGGCCAGCCGGCAGGCGCCGCGCACGACCGCCGCCATGTCCACCGGCTCCTGCCGCGTGACCCGCACGCGGGCGAAGTCGAGGAACTCGGACAGGAGGCGCGACAGGCGATCGGACTCGCGCACGATGAGGTTGCCCAGCGTGCGCTCGTCGTCGCTCGCCGCGGGGCGGCCCGAGATCTGCTCCACGGCGCTGCGAATCGACGCCAGCGGGTTCTTGATTTCGTGCGCGAGCGACGCCGACAGCTCGGTGACCGCTTCCAGCCGCTGGGCGCGGAGGTGCAGCTGCTCCAGCCGCTTCTGGTCGGAGATGTCCTGGAAGATGGCGGTCACGGTCCGCCCGCCGGCGCCGTCGCCGAGGTCGGTGGAGGTGGTCGTCACGCCGAACGGGACGAGCACGGCCCCTCGCTGCAGCACGCCCTCCGTGCGGCCCCCCCCGCTGCTCCCGTCGTCGGCCGCCCGGCGGAGCGCCGCCGCCAGCCCGGGCGCGATGCGCTCCAGGTCCGGGAGGATCGGCTCGCCGATGCGCACCGTGAGGTCCGCGCCGAGCAGCGCCTCCGCCGTCGGGTTCGCGAAGAGCAGCTCGCCCTCGCGGCTGACGCTGATGATGCCGCTCCGGATGTTCCGGAGGATGTCGGCCTCGCGCAGCTGCACGCGCTTCAGTTCGGCCACGGCGCCCGCGCCCGCCGCCTTGAGCTGGATGGCGATGTAGCTCGCGCCCACGCCCGACATCGAGAACACGCCGAGCTGGAGGGCGAGGGCGAACGATTCCTGCGGCACGTGCTGCAGCAGCAGCACGTCGGCGGCGTAGAGCACGAGGCCGAGCGCCGTGACGAGCAGCGCGCCCCCGAACGGCAGCGCGATCGCCGCCACCGCGTTCACCAGGATGTACAGGGCCGCGAACTGGCCGTCCGTGACGTGCACCACGCTCGTCACCAGGGCCACGTCCGCCGCCGACTGCAGGTAGAAGAAGCCGTTGGTGAGCGGCCGCTGCCGCACATCCGACCACGCGAACGACGCCACCGTGAAGATGTGCGCGACGATGAACGCGAGCGTCGCGACCAGCGTCTTGTCGTTGTCGGAGTTCTTCCAGGTGAGGATCGCGGCGATGATGATCGCCCACGCCAGCGACAGCCGCGCCAGGTACACCCAGCGCACCAGCCGCTTGGGATCCAGCACCGCCTGAAACCGACGATCCCCTACGGTTGTGGACTCCATGGTGGCCGCCGGTGTTGCAGATTGCCAGACTGCGAAGTTGACGCATACCATTGCCATTTGCAACAGAATGGCCGTTCGTGCGGAACTCAACCTGATCGGCTAACGTTATGGAATGAAGGAGGATAGCCGGCAATCCGGGTTGCCCGTTCGCGTGAGCCTGGTGATCCCCGAAAGCGAGCTCGAAGCCCGGGCCACCCGGTCAGGCGGTCCGGGGGGCCAGCACGTCAACACGTCCTCCACCCGGGTCGAGCTGGTCTGGCGGCTTTCGGCCTCGCGCGTGGTGACCGACGACGAGCGCACGCGCATTCGGCGCCGGCTGGCGAGCCGCATCGACGCCGACGGCAACGTGCGGGTAGCGGCGAGCGACACCCGGAGCCAGCGGCAGAACCGGATGCTGGCCGGGCAACGGCTGGCGGCGCTCGTCGCGCAAGCGCTGCACGTGCCGCGCGCCCGCAAGAAGACGCGGCCCACCCGGGCGTCGGTGGAGCGGCGGCTCACCGAGAAGCGGCGCCGGTCCGAGCGGAAGCGCGACCGACGCGACGCCGCCGACTGACGCCTCGCCAGCACCCCGTCCCGGAAACCCCGCCCTCACGTGCTCATACCCAAGCTCGTCACCACGCTCAAGACCTACGACCGGCGCCAGTTCGGCGCCGACGTCGTGGCGGGCGTAATCGTCGGCATCGTCGCCATCCCGCTCGCCATCGCGTTCGCCATCGCGAGCGGCGTCACCCCGGAGCGCGGTCTCTACACGGCGATCGTGGCGGGCTTCCTGATCTCGGCCCTGGGCGGGTCGCGCGTCCAGATCGGCGGGCCCACCGGCGCGTTCGTCGTCATCGTGTACGGCATCGTCCAGCAGTACGGGGTGAGCGGCCTCGCCGTGGCCACCATGATGGCGGGCGTGCTGCTCGTGGCCCTGGGGGCACTCGGCTTCGGGTCGGTCATCAAGTTCGTGCCGAAGCCGGTCGTAATCGGGTTCACGAGCGGGATCGCGGTCATCATCTTCTCCGGCGAGGTCAAGGACTTCCTCGGCCTCCGGATGGGCGACGTGCCGGCGCACTTCGTGGAGAAGTGGGCGGCGTTCGCCGCCAACGCGGGCACGGTGAACCCGGACGCCGTGATCGTCGCGCTGGCCACGCTCGCGGTGCTCCTGTTCGGCCCGCGACTCACGCGGCGGGTGCCGGCGCCCTTCGTGGCACTCCTGGTGGGTACGGCCGTCGCCCACGGCCTGCACCTCGACGTGGAGACCATCGGGAGCCGGTTCGGTGCCGTGAGCGCGGCGCTGCCGGCGCCGTCGCTGCCGCACGTCTCGCTCGCCCAGCTGCGCGAGCTCGCCGCGCCCGCGTTCACCATCGCGATGCTCGGCGCCGTGGAGTCGCTGCTCTCCGCCGTGGTGTCCGACGGCATGATCGGCGGGCGGCATCGGTCGAACATGGAGCTCGTGGCGCAGGGCGTGGCCAACATCGCGTCGCCGGTGTTCGGCGGCATCCCGGCCACGGGCGCCATCGCGCGCACGGCCACCAACGTGAAGAGCGGCGGGCGCACCCCCGTGGCGGGGATCGTCCACGCGCTCACCCTGCTCGTGGTGATGCTCTTCTTCGGCCGGTGGGCGTCGCTCATCCCGCTCGCCGCGCTGGCGGCGATCCTCGTGGTGGTGGCCTACAACATGAGCGAGTGGCGCACGTTCCGCGCCGAGCTCACGGCGCCGCGGAGCGACGTGGCGGTGCTGCTCACCACCTTCCTGCTCACGGTGCTCGTGGACCTCACGGTGGCAATCGAGGTGGGCATGGTGGCGGCCGCCTTCCTCTTCATGCGCCGGATGTCCGAGGTGACCAACGTGCGCACCTTCGTGCCCGAGGGCGACGACCCTGGCGACGAGTTCGCGACCGACCCCAACGCCGTGCAGCGGCGGAGCGTGCCGACGGGCGTGGAGGTGTACGAGGTGAACGGTCCGTTCTTCTTCGGGGCGGCGGAGTCGTTCAAGGAGACGCTGCGGCAGGTGGCGCGGGCGCCGAAGGTGCTCATCCTGCGCATGCGCAATGTGCCCGCCATCGACTCGACGGCGATGCACGCGCTGAAGGACGTCGTGCACAGCGCCCGGCGCGACGGCACCCTCGTGCTGCTCTCCGACGTCCACACGCAGCCGTTCATGGCCCTGAGCCGGTCGGCCCTCCTCGAGGACATCGGCGAGCAGAACCTCTTCGGCAACGTGGACGACGCGCTGAACCGCGCCCGCGCCCACCTCGGCCTGCCCGAGGTGCCGCGTCCCGCGTTCGCGACGCCGACCGTGGCCCGCGAGACACCGGCGGGCGGCGTGCCGGCGGTGCG
>JAYEKC010000125.1:0-4532 GCA_034716715.1 Gemmatimonadota bacterium
TCCGACGGTTCCCTCCCACGTGCGGGAACGGGCGGCGGATGCCGTGGCGCGCATGCCAACGCCGGGGAAAAATGCATCGGCCGCCTTGAGCACGGCGTCCGGGTGGATCGAGGTGCGGTGGAAGTGCTTCATTTTCCAGTGTCGGAGGAGGAGAACGGGGTGCCCGGGCGCACCATCTGGCGCCAGTCGAGCGACTGCTGCAGCGGCGCCGTCGAGTCGCGGCGGAACTGTACGCCGATGGCCCACTCGCCCGCGGTCACGAACAGGAGGCGCGAGTGGTACGTGCCGACCTCGGGCCCATACGTGAACGCCTGCCAGATGCTGTGCCGGTCGGCGTTCGTGGCGTAGATGCGCCCCTCGCCGTTGACGATCGGCTCGCGGGTCTTCTTGTCGCGCACGAAGATGGTGTACATGGTGGGCTCCTGCGCCCGCGGCGGCACCGGGTCCGACAGCACGCGGATTTCGTAGTCGTCGGTCCAGAGCCGCTGCGAGAGGTCCGGCGGGCTCGGGGTCCCGCACGAGGCGGCCGCGGCGGCCGCCAGCGCCACGCCGCCCAGACGCAGCGCGCGAAGATACGAAGCCAGTGCGCGGGTCATGACTCGTAATACTCCAGGCCGAGGTGCGTGATCTGTTCCTCACCCATCAGGTGCCGCAGCGTGTTCTTCAGCTTGGTCTGCTGGATGAAGAGATCATGCTCCGGCTGCAATCCCGCAGCCGCCATCGGCGACTTGTAATAGAAACTTAACCATTCCTGAATCCCCTTCATTCCGGCCCGCTGGGCGAAGTCGCTGAACAGCGCGAGGTCGAGGACGATGGGAGCCGCGAGGATGGAGTCACGGCAGAGGAAGTTGACCTTGATCTGCATCGGGTAGTTCATCCACCCGACGATGTCGATGTTGTCCCAGCCTTCCTTGTTGTCGCCCCGCGGGGGGTAGTAGTTGATCCGGACGACGTGCGAAAAATCCTTGTACAGCTCCGGATAGATGTCGGGCTGCAGGATCGTGTGCAGCACGGACAGCTTCGACTCCTCCTTGGTCTTGAACGACGCCGGGTCGTCGAGGACCTCGCCATCGCGGTTGCCGAGGATGTTCGTCGAGTACCAGCCGCGGAGCCCGAGCATGCGCGCCTTGAGCCCGGGCGCGATGACGGTCTTCATCCACGTCTGGCCCGTCTTGAAGTCCTTGCCCGAGATCGGCACGCCGCGGTCGTTGGCCAGCCGGACGAGGGCCGGCGTGTCCACCGCCAGGTTCGGCGCGCCGTTCGCGTAGGGCACGCCTTCCATGATCGCGGCCCAGGCGTACAGCATGGACGGCGCGATCGACTCGTCGTTGGCGAGCATCGCCTTCTCGAACGCCTCGATCGTGGCGTGCGCGGGGCCGGGCCTGATGAAGATCTCCGTGGATGCGCACCAGACGACGGCCATCCGCGCGAGGCCGTGCTTCGCCTTGAACTGGCGCAGGTCCTCGCGCAGCTGCTCGGCGAGGTCGCGCTTGGTCCTTCCCTTCTTGACGTTCGACCCGTTGATGCGCGTGACGTAGTGGTTGTCGAACACCGCGGGCATCGGCGCGATGCCGGAGAGGAACCCGGCGATGGGGTCGAGGTCGGCCGCCTCGAGGACGCCCGCCTTCCGGGCAGCGGTCAGCGCGTCGTCGGGAATCGGGTCCCACGCGCCGAACACGAGGTCGTCGAGGCCGGCGAGCGGAACGAAGTCGCGGATGAGCGGCGAGCGCCCCTCGGTGCGCTTGCCGAGCCGGATCGTGGCCATCTGGGTGAGGGAGCCGACCGGTTTGCTGTGCCCGCGGCGAATGCTCTCGACGCCCGCCATGAACGTCGTCGCCACGGCACCGAGACCCGGCGTGAGGATGCCCAGCCGGCCCGTGGCTGGTGCGATCGCGCGCGGCGTGGCCGGGTTCACCTGATCCCCTCCGCCGTGGCGCGCCGCACGTACGACATCCGCTGGAACACCGTGATCCACGACGTCACGGCCAAAAGGATGACGATGCCCTTGAGGACGAGCCCGTCGAAGGCCAGGCCGAAGAACGCCTGCGGGGCCGACATCAGGACGACACGCTCCGGCCGCTGGACGAGCCCCACGCGCGCATCGAGGCCCAGGCTCTCGGCGCGCGCCCGCGTGTACGACGTGAGGTACGACCCGACAATGGCGAACAGGCATACGACGACCATCGCCAGCGAGTGCCGCGCCGTGTCCGACGCCCAGAACACGGTGAGTCCGCCAAGGACGGCGCCGTCCGCGATGCGGTCGAGCGTGGAATCGTAGAACGCCCCGAAGCGCGACTCACGCCCGCCCTTCCGCGCGACCATCCCGTCGAGCACGTCGAACACGGCCGTCAACCCCAGCACCCACCCGCCAATGCTGATGTGCCCGGTCGCGAAGATGGTCCCCGCCGCGAGCGTGCAGCACAAGCCGATCGTCGTGATGGTGTTCGGGCGCACCCCGCGCCTGACCAACCAGTCGGCCAGTGGCGTGACGAGCTTGAGGTATCCCTGCTGGACCCATTCCCAGATGCCGGACATTCGGGTTGGTGGAGTGGTGGGCAACCGGACGTAAGTCCGTGTTGCGCCGTCAGCTACGAGCCGGTCGCTGGCCGCTGCCCACGGTGCAGTGTGAACGATAACTGTCCGACGGGGGGAGCGGCAATCATTCGACCCGCGCGGGTAGGCCGCGCTAATATCACCCGCATGCGCACCGTTCTCCCCCGGGCGGCCTCCGCCCCTGTAGCGGCCCTCGTCCTCGCCCTCGCAGCGTGTGTTCCCGCCGCGCCCGCCGCGGCGCCGGCCGCGGCGCACCCCCCCGTTGCCCCAGACACGCCGCTCGACCGGCGCAGCCGCCGGTGGGTGGACGAGACCCTCGCGAGGCTCTCGCTCCGCGATCGCGTGGCGCAACTCGTGATGGTGTGGGTGCTCGGCGACTACACGAGCACCACGGACAGCGCGTACGCCCAGGCGCGGGCGTGGGTGGCGGACGACCACGTCGGGGGCGTGGTGATGTCGCTCGGCTCGCCGGTCGAGGTCGCCGCCAAGGTGAACGACCTGCAACGCGCGGCACGCGTGCCGCTGCTGGTGGCGAGCGACCTCGAACCGGGGCTGGGCCGGCTCGAGGGCGGCGTGTTCGCGCCGTCGCTGTACACGGGCGGCTCGGCCACGGTGCTGCCGAGCGCGATGGCGATCGGCGCAACGGGCGACGTGGCGAACGCGGAGGACGCGGGCCGCATCACGGGCGAGGAGGCGCGGGCCATCGGCATCCACCTCGTGTTCGCGCCCGTCGTGGACGTCAACAACAACCCGGCCAACCCGGTGATCAACACGCGCAGCTTCGGCGAGGATCCGGCGTCGGTGGCACGAATGTCGGCGGCGTTCGTCCGCGGCATGCAGTCGGCGGGTGTCGCGGCGACGGCGAAGCACTTCCCCGGCCACGGCGACACCGACACCGATTCCCACCTCGCCCTGCCCGTCGTGCGCAGCGACCGCGCGCGCCTCGACGCGGTGGAACTCGCCCCCTTCCGCGCCGCGATTGCGGCGGGCATCGCCGGCGTGATGAGCGCCCACATCGCGCTGCCCGCGGTGTCGCACGACTCGGTGCCCGCCACCCTCGCGCCCGGGATCATGCACGGCCTCCTGCGCGACACGCTGGGCTTCCACGGCCTCAGCGTGACGGACGCGCTCACGATGCAGGGCATCGGCCAGGGGTACAGCACGGAGCAGAGCGCGGTGCTCGCGCTCAAGGCGGGGAGCGACATCCTCCTCATGCCCACCGACACGAAACGCGCGATCGACGCCGTGGTGGTGGCCGTGGAACGCGGCGAGATCACGCGCGCGCGCGTGGACTCGTCGGTGCGGCGCGTGCTCGAGTACAAGGCCCGCACGGGCGCCGCGTGGCGGCCCGTCGTGCCGCTCGACTCGCTCCGGACGGTGGTGGGATCCGGCGCGCACCGAGACGTGGCCCGGCGCATCGCCGCGGCGGCCGTGACGTTGCTCCGGGACGAGGGCTCCGTGGTTCCCGTGCGCGGCGACGTGCCGGCCGTGGTGGTGTCGTACGCCGGCGAGCAGGACATCCTCGCGGGACGCGAGTTCGCGGCCGAGGTGCGGAGGGGACTCCGGAACGCCCGTGTCGTGCGCGTGACGCCCGCCACGGCCCGCCCGCAACTCGACTCGATCGTGCGGCCCGGCGAGCGGGTGATCGTTCACACGCTCGTGCGGACCGTCGAGGGCGAGGGCCGGTTCGCGCTCGCCCCGCAATTCGCGGCGTGGCTCGACTCCGTGGCCGGCACGCGGCCGGTGATCCTCGCCGCGGGCGGCAATCCGTACGTCATCCGCGAGGTGCCTCACGTCGGCTCGTACCTGGCCACGTTCGGACGGGGGCCGGCGCTCGAGCGGGCCGCTGGCGCCGCGGTCACCGGTTCGGCGCCGATCACCGGCCGCACGCCGGTCTCGCTGCCGGGCTTCTTCTCGCGCGGCGACGGGCTGCAGCGGCCGTTCGTGGGGGCGCAGGGACCGGCCCTGGCCGGCGCGGC